>NZ_JBWGIF010000008.1:0-268768 GCF_056312565.1 Pseudomonas sp. JE3303 | reverse complement strand
TCACGTCAACCGAGGTCGTCCCGGTGCGCTGCAGTCGAATCCAGTTGCCGTTGTCCTTGCGCCATTCCACGTCGTACGCCACAGCCCCGTTCACGGCGGGCCATGCGATCGTCATGGTGTTGACCGCAATGCCCTGGTCCACCGCATAGGTCGACGTGAGTGTGACGCTGGCTGGCGGTTGCACCACGGTGATCGGGATAACGCTGATGGGGCGCTCTTCCAGCCGCGCGCCGGTATCGATGTGCGCGAACTTGCTTGGGTCGTACTGGACAGCGCTTATTTCAAACACGCCCAGCTCCGGCCGGCTGACACTTGTCACGCGATACAGGGGCACTGCGAGGTCGTCAGCATCCAGAGCCCACACCAGTTCCGGTTCGGGTGCCACCGAATAGGCCGTGGTGACAGTCACCTTCCTGCCGGCGACCGATTGCACGGTGCGACCTTGGCAAGTGCCGTCCGGCAGGTTGACGATCAGCCGGTCACCGACCTTGGCCTGGGTGTCCCGGTCCAGGGTGATAGCGCGACCGGCCACTGCCGAGATGCGCCCGCCAATCGGCCGACCCGCAAGTAATTCGTCAGCCACCGGGATCACATAGCCAGGAAGCGGGATGCGCCCGTCGAGGCCTACGCGGAATGTCACGGCGCGATCGCGCGCATTGGTCAGCAGCGCCCACTTGCCGCGCCGCTGAGCCTCGGATTCTCGGGTACACCCGATTGCGCTGATTTCCAGCACGTTGTCGCCGTAACGTCGTTGCAACTTCTGGTCGGTGACCGCCGTAACGTCGGTGTCATAGCTATTCTGCGGGTTGTCGTAGCTGATCAGCGCACGGCTATAGCGGGTGCGATCTGACGCGCTGGAGTAGGTGAATCTGCCGTCTATTACGTTAGCCCGGGTGTAGGCGAAGTCGAAATCGGTCGCCCTAGGCATGTCCGCCAAGCTGATGACCTGGCCTTGCGCCCAGTAAGTCATCCCGCGATAAATCGAGCTGATATCCCGCAGCAGGCTCCAGGCATCAGCCTTGCTCTGCAGGTTCAGGTTGCAGATAAAGCGCGGCTCCTGGCCTCCCTTTCCGTTCGTAACCAATTGGTCGCAGTACTGGGCGATGCGGTAAAGCTCCCACTTGTCCACCTGCCACGCCTTGATGCGCTTGCCGAGGCCAAAGCGGTCGTTCACGGTGATGCCGTAGGTGTGCCAGGCCGGGTTGTCGGTCCAGGCCTCTTTGAAGGTGCCGTCCCACACGCCGGTGTATGTTCGAGTGCGCGGGTCATAATTGCTCGGCACCTGCCATTTGCGGGCGTCGCAGTCCACAGTGACAGCTGGGATATTGCGGAACTGCTCGGCGGAGAACTCGATGTAGAGCAGCGCGGTGTTCGGGTAGCGGATTTTGGCGTCGATGACTTCCGTGCGGCCTGCGATCTGCATGGTGTCAGCGATCTTGTTGTTGTTCTGGTTCGGCGTCAGCCGGCGAACGCGCAGCAGCCAGCCCGAGGTAGCTTTGGGCAAATCGATACGCCGGGTGCGCTCGTAGACGCTTGTGGTCTTGCCATCGACGGCCTCGCGCAGCACCTCTTGGTACGCTCCGCCGTCAGTAGCCAGATCCACGGCGTACTCAACGCGATAGCCGTTGACGTTGCCGCCAGAGTCGATGGATTGCAGCATCGGCCATGCGAAGCGCAACCGGATAGCATCGAGCTCCAGGCGATCGATAGCGCGGATGTACGGAGTGTCGCTACGAAGCTCAACGCCTTCGGTGATCTCGTTCTCGATCGACGGGATGCCTTGGATGTAGCCCTGCTCGACGGACCCGCTGCGCCATTCCCACTTCACATTGGGGAAGTTCAAGTTTCCACTCGGGTCGGCCAGAGGCGTGTTGTCGAGGTAGATATCCCCCGCCGTTGGCACGCCTTCGAATTCGCCTTCGCCCACCGCGATCAGCATCTTGGCTACGGCAATGGAGCGCAGGCTATCAGGCGCCTCGGTTGGCTGCTTTGGCTTACTCTCGCCACCCTTAGCGCCGTGGATATCAAGTTGCAATGCTGCGCCCATGCTTTCCTCCAGGCGAAAAAAAACCGCCAATGGGCGGCCCGTGTTCTGTGTGGTTTCTACATTTGATCTTCGGCATAGATGCCAGCGCTTATGATCGCGCCCCCCCAGCGTCGTCGGCCTAGGCAAAGCGGTACAGGGTTGCCGCTGGCCGTGGTGTTCTTCGCGCTGCCGAACGCGTAGCCAGGCGTGTTCTCTGGTGCCGCACTGGTTCTCAAGCCCTTCGCCTGTGGGCTGAGCATCTGAATGACGCCGCCGGCAGTATTAGCAACACCGGCGCTCGCCACCATCATTGTGGTTGCAGCGGACCAACCCAGCGGGTTCCACCAGGCCAAGGCGATCAGCGCCACGCCGATGACGGTTTGCAGAAGTCCGGCCCGCTTACTCCCGACCACCACGGGCGCAATGATGATCTCCCCCTGCCCTTGGTAACTCAGCTCAGACTCCCCTATGTTTTTCCCCGCACGGAAAAAAGCAAACTCCAGACCTTTTGCTCTGGCGTTGTTGATGAACCGCTCAAATCCAGGCAGCAGCACGCAAAGTGCCTTCACTGCCTCAATCGGCGTTCGCACTGCAAGACGGTGAATCCGTCCAAACTGGCGCAAGCCTCCGAAAAGCCTGATCACTGTGAGCGGTTGATACTCAATGCAAAGCGCAGCCATGACATTCTCCTGATAATAAAAAACCGCCAGAAGGCGGTTGTTTTGAGCGGGTCCAACTTAGTTGGCGCACGACCTGATCACGTCGGTGACGCTCGCGCTTGGCGATTGCCATGTGCGGTAGAAGTGGTATCGAATACTTGACCCACCCGCAGCAGGCTGAATGTCAGCTAGGCTCCAAGGGGTTTGCGAGTCGGGAGAGAAAACGGTATAGCGCCCACCCGATGCTTGCATGGTCCCGCCCATTCCCGAGCCCATAACACTGATGTTTTGCCATCCATCCCGTACGCATTCCGCGACCTGCTTCGCGCTATGCTTCGAGCTCATGCTCAATACAGGCGGGGTGCGCCTTGTGTCGCCAATATTGGCACACCCCGCCAACAACGCCACCGCCAGCCCGCCGATCAAAATTCGCATGTAATTCCTCCTTGTTGATGGCGGAAATCTACCATAGCCGAGCCTGGGTAGCGGCGCACTACATACACCACGCCACTCTATCGGTATAGGATGAAGGCTTGTGTACATTTGCCCCTACTGCTGCCACTGGAGCGCTGCGTGCCAGACTCAACCTTCACCTTCAAATGTCTTGGCGCCACCAAACGAGACGACGGCATGATCGAGGCCTACCTCATAGCTGTGACAGATAACCAGAGCAGTAGGACGGCAGAGCTATCCGTTGAACCGGGCCACCTTGTATCTGCCAGAAGCATGAAGCGGATTCTTTTGAATCGCGGCATGTTGTACTCGGTGGCGCAACCAGAGCATGTCCGAATGCTCTACGAGATACTTCCACGACCAGGATCAGCTTGAACTCAGGCTGATAGGTGCAAAAAGCCCAGCGCGGGGCTGGGCTTCCTCATCAGCTCGTTAGAGCTAACAGTTATTCCAATGGTCGCTTGTGGTAACTATAGCGCTCTGCAGGGGATGTCCTCGATGGATCCGGCAACCCTTGCCCCCGCCCCTTTCGAAAGGGAGGGTTGTCGACGTAGTCGTCACGGTCCTCTGGGCGAGATCTTTCGGCCTGATGGTCTGAATCCTCTGGTGGACCCTCGTTACCGGCTGGCTGGCTGATCAGCCTGTCATTATCTACGCCATACCTGTCTCTGGACATACACACCTCTCAATGCTCAGAAACTCTGAGCTTTATCGAGTGTGCGCTCACCGTGACCAGACAAGTTTTATATCAGATCACCGGACACAGGCGAAACATCAATACCAGGGTCCTGGCCACCCATCCAGCATGGATGGAAAGCCAGTACCGAGCGTGGCGGAGGCGTAGTAGCGTTCCACCTCCACAACCCAAGGAGCAACATCGTGAACATTGACGTGAGATCGAAACTCAAGGAAGACCCGGACAACGCAGGCTGGGTGCTAGGGTGGGGCGTGTATCGCATGGCCCCGTGGGACCTTCAGGGCGTCTATCAAACCAAGGAAGAAGCGCAGGCCCAGGCAAAATCCGCTGGCGAGGGCTACGTGGCCAACTACGGATCGCACAGGGTAGGTAGCACCGATTTCGTCGGTGGGCTAGACGAGTAAGGCTGCATTCAGCTCGACGCTGCCAGGGCCAGAGGCGATTACTGCCTTGAGCCCTGGTTTGCCGGTATAGCGCCGCTGATAGTGCTCGCATTTACCGGAGAACGTCACTCGATCAACCTCGACGCCACCATCAAGGATGGCCACCTGAGCGTCGGCGCCGCAAAGCACGCCATTGCTGACTGAGAAAAGATCTCGAATGGTCAGGGTGTAGTTCTGCAGCATGTTCTTCTCCTGCGGCTTGGCCGCTTCATTTCGCGTCCTGATGACGCAACACAAGGCGCGTCCGGTCGAGCCAGGGCCCGCCGAACACGATGATTTCTGATGGTCTGCCGAACAGGTGGTGCAGCATGAACGGGCCTGGCCCGTACACTTCGACCTGCTCGCCTGGCAGCTGCGCATCGGCACCCAGGTAGATGCCGGCGTGGTTCGGGTGAGCAGTGCGCCCCACCGCCATGACGATCATGTCGCCGCGCTGCGGCTGGCTGACCTGGTAGAAGCCAGCGGCCTCGTAGGCCTGCTCGTACAGGCTTGGGCCGTCGGCCTGCTCCCACCAGCCCTCCTCACGCACGTACGCCGGAAACTCCAGCCCCCATTCGCGCTTGAACCAGTCGGCACATACCTGCCAGCAGTCCCAGGCGCCGTGAACAAAGGGCCGACTAAGCAGTGGAGTGTGACCGGTCGGCGTAATGCTGCGCAGGTCGCCCTCTGGCCAGGACAAGATGTGCCAGGGCAAGCCCGTCGCTTCGCATATGGCCAGGTCCCGGGGTGACGGTCTACTGGTGGCGTCCGGGTGCGAATGGACAATGCCGATCACCTCGCCTTGGTCTTCGGCCACCGCGTACTGCTCTGGCGAGATCCGAAACTCCTCGGCGGGCTCACTCGCGGTGTTCTCGCAGGCGACGTACCGGTGAGCCCTGCCGACGGCGATGATCAGCCCGCAGCTCTCGCGCGGGTATTCCGCCGCGGCGTGCGCTTGCACTGCGGCCAAGATGTGTTTGCGCATGGTCAGCTCCGGGCAATCAGGGAAACGGCGGGGAAGCCGCCAAAGGCAAGCTCCTCGGTTTCCCCGAAGCGCAACTTGCAGGAGCTGAGGCAGCCCTTGCACTGGTCCAGCGATGGGTCATCCGTGGGGTTATCCTCGTCGTCGAACATAGCTGCGCCTGTATAGTTGCAGTCAGGCCCGCGGTAACCACCGGTCATCGCCCAGTGGCAGAAGGTCGTCATCTGCCGGCCGGGCAGACCGAAGCCATCGATCTCACCTGGTGAGGAGAGCTCCCAGACGACCATCTCGCCATCCTCGCCTACCTTCTGGTCGATGTACCAGATCTCCAATGCTTCCTGAGTCGGATCAGCATCGGGATTCCCCTCGGCGAAGTTATCAGGGTCCAGGTACTGCCCTAAGGTCTCGCGTACGGTGAGCTGAAACTTAAGAAGGTCATCGAAGGCCAAGCAAAGCGCGGTGATTCGACCATTCACGTTGCCAGCTGAAAGCGTTGGGCGCGTCGCCGAGCCGCTGCTGTCAGCACCAATCCCCTCGATTTGCACTGGCCAGGCCGCGTATTCATTGCCCTGCCAAAAGATCGATTTGGCCGGCAACTGGTCAGCATCAGCTCCAGCTGCGGCAATTTCCTGGGGCGTGTGCGGGATCGCATGGCCATGGAACCGCAGAACATCCGCGCCGTACTCTGCTCCATCGATCTCGAACAGGATGATCTCGTCGCCCGGCTCCAGCTTTTGGATGTCTCGAATCAGTGGCATGCATGCCTCACGGGTGGAAGGTTTGGGTAAAGGTGGCGGTCAGGGTGTAGGTCATCCCGCCGACATTGCGCGCTTGGTAGCTCCCGCACTTGTAGAAGCCCAGGTCGCCAAGCGGCGGCGTCCACAGAAACGCTTTCGAGCCCTTGTGACGGTCGAGAAAGGACATGACTACCTTCACGCGATCTCTTGGGCCACTGAAGGTCACGGGCCAAGATTGGGAGCGATTGTTCAGACCCTCGCCTACGGATTGTTCGTACCCGTCGGCAAAACGCTTGGAGCGGACCGCAAAGGTAAACTCGCCGGACTCGCCGGATTGCACACGCCAAGAAAACGTTTCGATAGCCATCAGCGCCCCTTCATTGCGGTATTGATGCGGCCGCCCTGCCGGAGATCCTTGGCCATCATCTGGTTATATTTCTGCTCGACGAACGAAGCGAGCTCGCTACCGAACTGCTCGAAGCCAGCCGTATCACTCGACGAACCGGCATTGCCGTCACCATCGATTTTCACCGCCACATTGATGACTGTTCCTCCTCCCGCGCCAGCGCCGGAAGCCGATCCAGACCTGAGCGGCGTGATGCTGCCGCCATCTGCCCCTGTCATCAGGTACGTCCTGCCGCCCTGACTCAGAAGCTCGGGGCCTAGCTCGTTAACTTGATAGAGGGAGTTCGGCGCGACAGGGCCGCCCGCCGCCCGTTGACCGGAGACGAAGCTATCCATGATCTCAGGGGTGTAGCCAGCCTGGGTTGAGCCCGCCGATGTAGGAGTGCTGCTGCCGCTGAACCATGTACCCAGTGCGCTACTGGCGATACTGGACAAGAGCCCGGAGGCTGCCTGTCGCGTGGCGATCCGCGCCATGTCGGCCAAGATCGACTTGGTGAAGTCAGCGAATGAAAACTTGCCAGTTATGGCGAAGTTGACCACTGCCTCCTCCATCGAGCTGAAGGCATTGGTGAATAACGCCCTCATCTGCCCAGCCACATCCTTTGCCGACTCCAGATAGTTCTGGAAGGCGGACGTCGCCCCGTAGCGCCAGTTACCCTGCGCTTCGGTGATCTTGTCGTAGTTCTCGACCACTGTGTCGCGGTACTTGTCCTCGGCCCGGCCCAGGATGGCCAAGTCGCGCTCATGGTCCTCTTGAGAGTACTTGTCGGGGGCCGTACGGCGGCGATCCAGCAGCCTTGCGCGCTCCTCGTTGAACCGATCAGTTGCACCATCCAAGCTACTCTGCAGGCCGGCCTGGCGGTCACCCATGCCTAAGGCAGCAGCAGAGCGGGTACCGGACTCGAACAGCGCGGCACGCTGACGCTCCAGTTGATCGACATAGGCCTGAGTCGCCACCTTTTGACGGGCCAATCGGCCCTCTTCGTTGATGGCCAGCACGGCCAGCTCCGAATCAGCATCCTTTGCCGCTTTAACCATATTGGCTCGAGCGTCAGCGATTTTCTGGTCTAGCTGGATGCGCTGCTGGGCCGAGGTGGTGCCGCGGCCCTTCGCCTCTTCCAGAGCTGCAATCTCCGCCTCATAGACGTTGGTGACCTCGGCCTTCTGCTGTTCAAGGATTGCGGCGCGCTGGGCGGCGTAGGACTCCTGAGAGTTGATCCCGGCCTTCTGTGCCGCGTCTAGCTCCTTCAGGTGATTCTTGTACTCAGCCAGGATGGCGGCGAGCTTGTTTTTCTGGTCATTAAAGCCGGCGAGATCCACCTCCGACGAATTACCGATGCCTCGCTTTTTTGCATCATCAATGCGCTTTTGAAGGTCCTTTTCCGCCTGGATGAACTGCTTCTCGGTTTCTCCCGAGAAGGTGTTGTTGGCGATGTTTTTCGTTTTGGCCTTCTGAAGGTCCTGCAGACGCTCTTCTAGCTTTGCAACCTCGCTCCGGGCGGTTTCAGCTTCACGCGCAATAAGCTGCATACCGCTGATCGCTGCGTCCTGACGCTGTTGCTCTGCTTTCTGCGCGGTCTCACGATTCAGCTTCTCTTGCTGAGAGAGACGTAAAGAGCTGAGTTGGCTCTCTGCACTTTCCAATTTGGCCTTAGCGTCGGCGTCATCGGGGTCCGCTTTGAGCATGCTTCGCGCCGCAGCCTCCATTCGTTCAAGCTCAGTGATCTGCTGCGAGACCGAAGCCTCCCGACCGACGTTTTTGATGGCGTCGAGTGTTGCGCTCGCTTCGTCCTTGATGCCTTTCCAAGCCCTCTCTACGGAGCCTAGGTTACTGGTGATCTGCTCTGCTCGCGTCTTGACAGTATCCGCGTAAGTGTCGGTCAGCACCTTTGTCGCGCCGATTTCGTTTCCCTGCTCCTTCAGCGCTAGAATCTGCGAGTACACGGAGGCAGTGAGGAAGTGATACTGATCGTTGAGCGCCCTCGCGGCCTTCACTGGGTCGTCAGCGATCCTGGCGAACTCAGCGATAGTGGTGTCTACCGCCTTGCCTGTAGCGTCCTCCATGGCGACGGCGGCATTTGCGATGGCCTCGAAGCTGCCCTCGGCAATTTTGCTATTGCCAGCCAGCTTGGCAAGGACATCGGCAGCGTCACCGACGGTGCCATTCACCGCACTGACTCTTCGCGCCATATCGCCGAGCGCGTCTGCACTGGTTCCCGCCGCATTACCGGTGAGGATAAGTGCCTGGCTGAACTGGTCAGCCTCCTCGCTGCCGGTTTTGTAGCCGTAGATCAAGGTGCCGATTATAGCTGCGGCCGCTGTAACGGCCGCCGTGACAATGCCCAGCATTGAGGCAAGGGGCGGTGTGGCAGTGGCCAGAGCAGTGGCAGCTTCGGACGCGTTTTTAGCAGCATCTGCGGCGGTGTTAGCGCCATCCGCCATATCGCTGAGGCTCTCGCCAGCCGCGCCTGCTCCTTCTGCCGCAGCCCTTCCCCCGTCGCCAACCGCATTCAGCACGTCACCCACTGAGCCCAGTCCGCCACCTAGGCCAAGCACCGACCCGATTTTCTCCTGAAGCACATCCAGCGTAGGCCCGATGCCGCCAAATGAGTCAGCTATCTGGCCGCCTTGCTGGATGAGCACAAGGAGGGGATTTTGCCCGCCGGCGAGACTGGTGAAGATGTCGGTAAACTGGGCTGGCAACTGGCGTAGCGCTTGCTCCGTTTGACCAGAGGAGATGCCCGTCTTGCGCAACCCCTCATCAAACTCGCCGAGCTTCTGCCGGCTAGCCTCGATGCGGGTGTTGTACTCGCGGAAGGTGTCGGGATCCACAAGACCGGCATTCCGGTATTTTTGGAGGTCGGCCTGCTGCTGGTCCAGCTTGTCGAGCGCAGCCAAGGCCGGATTGATCTTGCCGAGCAGGGCCTGCAGCCCGTCACCCTGTACACCAGTCGCCGCGGCGGCCTGGCGGACCGAGTCAGCAAGGCGGTCCTCGGTTTCCATCAGCGTGCGCGCCCGAGCGTTTACCTCGGCCTGGTAAGCAGACCAGTCGGTTGCGGCTGCGCTGGCAACCCCAATCGCCGATGAGGTGCCGGTAAGGCTCGCAGCCAGGCTTTTGTGGTATTCGCTTGAGTCCAGTGAAGCCTTAGCCATCGCAGTGAGACGCGCCATGGCCTCCTCTGTGGACTCCGACACCCGCCCTTCGGCGGTGGCGAGAGTGCCTGCAGAGGACGCAGCCTTATCGAAGCTCGATGCCAGGCCGTCAGCGGCCTTTTCCGCCTTCTCACCGGCCTGGACCAGCTTGTCGAGGTCGGTAGCTGCCTCGACAGCATCACCGGAATCAACCCTGATCCCGAGTTCGGCAATGGTAGTCATGATCTACTCCACAGATTCGGCCATGACGGCCATTGCCTCGACCTCCATGATGCGGAGGTCGGGGAAGATGTTGGGAAGGTCGCGGCGCTTGATTCCAAGCATTGCGGAGGTGGCTGGTATGGCGCTGTAGTCCAGACCGGATGGTCCGCCCGCGCCGGTACGCCACTGGGTAGACAAAGCGTCGAACAGTCGGAAGGCTGGCCAAGCGTCTGGCCATACCTCGAACTCTTCTTCCGGGAGATCGGCGCGAGTAAGGCCGAGCATTGCAAGCTGTCCATCGGACGGCCCGCGCTCATACGCAGCCCTGGCCGCGCTCCTCAGTTTCCCAAGCGGGCCGGGCTGTAGGCGTTCTGGTAGGCGTCCAGCACAGCGCGCGGCGCGCCGATGCAGGTTTTAACCAGGTGGGCGATTGCTTCGTCACCAAACTCGTCGTCGAAGTCCCAGCCCACTACTACCGACTTGATCTGTTCAACCTGATGCTGGATTTCCGCTGCTGTCGAGGCCTCCCAGGTCCACCCCTCGGCTTTGCCCTTGACGGCAATCTCGTCGCGCCGCGCATTCCACTGGTCAAACAGTGCAGCCAATGCGGAACGGTCCATGTAGCGGAACTCAAAGCCGACGGGAACCGGCTCGCTGCCTACACGCGGGATCATCACGTCACCTTTGAAGGTAGGATTTTGCGCAATCTTGATCTTCGCCATGAGGGTTCCTTACGCGACGGCCGTGAGGCGGACGGGGCGGCCGGAAAGGCCAACGCTGATGGTGCGGGTCATGAGCTGGTTGCGCTCCATGGTCGGCGTGGTTGTGATGCTCACGTAGCCCGGGAACAGAATTTGGTCGCCACCGGGGAGCTTCAAGCGCAGTACGGTCAGCTCCTTGCTCTCGCCAAAGCCCTCGACGGCTCCCACGTAGGCAGCGGTCGGCTGGTCCTCGACGACGATCGACAGGCTGATAGGGTTGCGGTTGGTGGGGAACTGAAGGTCGTCATCATTCTCCAGGTACCCGACGGTCAGGAACTGTTGCTCGCCGCCGGAGACGTTGAAGCCGGTTACCTTGGAGATCTGCGCCCAGCCTGTGACCGGCACGACAGAGCCCAGGCCCGAGCCAGCGGTGTAGATATCTGGGTTGACAGTATTCAGCCCGCCCAAGGAAAAGGCATCGGCGGCAACGTTGGCGGCGCGCACGGCGCGATCAGTGATTCGGGCCCAGCCAGAGTTGACCAGAAGGACGTCGCCGTTCTCCAAGTCATGCCCTAGGGCGGTGGCAACCGGCGGTGCAGCGTTGGTCAGGGCGGTGAAAGCGATGGGAGCGCCAAGTACGGAGGCGATCTCCAGTACGGCGCCGTTGGGCAGCGGGACGCGTGCGGCCATGATGTGTATTCCTCTTGGAAGCCCGCCAGGTGGCGGTAGGTTATGCCCCAGCGGGCGGTTGGTCCGCGACGCCGCGGTAGGTGAAGCTGGCCGGGATGGTGTAGGTCGCCGGATCGGTGATGGTTGGGCCCTGCTCTACCGGCTCGGTGATCAATCCCTCAAAGCCCTTGCGGCTGAGCTCCGAATCAACCCGGAACAGGCCGGATAGCTCTTCAACAAGCGCCTCGGCCGTGGCCAGGGGCTGGCCTGCTGGGCAAACGATGCTTACTTGGTACACGCCGGTGTACTCGTACGCCTCGCCGCCCAGGTAGCGGCAGGTGGTGCCGGCCGGGAGCAGGTAGGCACGGAGGTAGGTCTCGCCGGGCTCGGCCTCGAACTCCTGCTCGAAGTTGGCCACCCGAATCGGGCGCGCCGCGGCCCAGGCCATCAGCTTGATCTCGATGGCCTGACGGGCTTTTGCTTGGCTCATACACGATTGTTCCTGATGGCTTCGTCGACGATTCGCTGGAAGTTGGCCAGGGTCACCCTGACCATACCGTTCGGTGCCTGGCTCGAATGGCCGTACTCGAGCGGAATCGCGTATGGCAGGTTGTTCACGATGTAGGCCGTCTGGCCGATGGTCAGGGCCTGCACTTGGGCCAGCAGCGCGGCGATCGTCTCATTGCCTGACGGGTCGACCCGATCAAGCTCATCGGTCGCCGGTGAATCGATCGAGAACTGCCAGTTACCTCGGAAGCGGCCGCCGACGTAGCCCTGCCCGGTCGCGAGACCGTTGACGTAGAAGTTCTGGTCGCGTTCGGTCTTGGTCAGTTGCTTCGCGTAGCGCACGCCTCGCTTGAGGTTTCCGGACTTGGTGAAGTTGCCCGGCTCTTGCCGGATAGCCTCATTGCGCACTGCGGCCTTGGCGTCGTAGCGGTCAGCCTCG
The DNA here is from genome assembly GCF_056312565.1 of Pseudomonas sp. JE3303. Lineage (NCBI taxonomy): Bacteria > Pseudomonadati > Pseudomonadota > Gammaproteobacteria > Pseudomonadales > Pseudomonadaceae > Pseudomonas > Pseudomonas sp. JE3303. Next base: position 256,717 of record NZ_JBWGIF010000008.1, on the reverse strand, counting down.
GCAGTCCGGGCCGCTCGATACGCCACGTTGGCCGCCCAGATCTCAGGGTTGCCCACTGGCGACATGCGGATGACGCTGCTGCCAATCTCGATCACGATCTCGCGGAAGGTGGCATCCAGCGCCTGCTCGGCCTGCTCGGCGAACGCCCGAATGCTCTCGGCGAACCCGCCCTCAAGCCCGCCGTAACGCTGCGTCATGTGTGAGCCGCGCGGCATGGTTACGTCCTCAGCTGAATGGTCCAGGTGGCCTGGGCCGGGTCTTCGGAAACGTTGAGCGCCCGGTAGCCGCTGATTTGGTCGCCGATTTTGGGAAGCGTCGGGGTTTCGGTGGCCAGGCCGCCCTGCTCTTCGAGCAGTTCGTTTTGAAGCACCAGCAGCTTCACGTCCTCGGTCTGGATGCGAGAGCCGTCAATTTCCTTGGCCAGGTAGCTGCCGAACACCCCGCGACCGGAGTAGCGAATGGTCGAGGCGGGTACTGTGCCGCCGATCTCCGGGTCATAGCCGCCCTTCACCGTACGGGTGCCGACAACCGGCTTCACCGCATCCGCCAGGCCGTCGGGGTCGTCGAAGGCTTCGGCGAGGTCGGCCTGTATCTCGTCACGCATGCCCATAACGTGATTCCATTTCTAGATGCAATTTACGAATCGCCTTGGCATCTTCAAGCGCGTTATGGGGTAGCGCAGAGACCGCATCAAGGTCGCGCCGAATCTCCAGTAGGAGTGGTGGTGTATCGATTCTGTAGCCAGGCCCCGTAATCAGCAGATCGCAAAAGTGCGCGATATCCTCTGGCCAGTCGGCGATTATCTTGATCGACATGTAGCAGGCAAGCCATTGCGCGAGATCAGCCTGTAGTTGCTCTACCGTTACGGGGTCAATCCCAATGATCGGCATAACATTCAACGCCACCCACGGGCCCGGATCAGCACAGCCCAGCGAGCGATAGAACTCCCGGCCAAACTCGTCCACAAGCGCAATGGATATCAGGTCACCCTTGAATTCGTTGAACTCGGTATCAATCCATATCCGCACGTTAAATCCTCTTGAGCATGATCGTGGCCGGCCGCTTTATCCATGGAGCAAGCAGCGCCAGTGCGAAATTCTCGCCAGCGGACAGGTCGGTCGAACCTTCCGCATAGGTCTTGCTGACGGACGTCCCCGACTGCGCAGACACCGTCTTGCTCTGCACTTCGCGCTGGGTGTCCCGGTACAGCTTGCCCTCGGCAGCCAGCTTGGCCACCTGGGCGCCAGCGGTCTTGATTGCGTCCGGCACCACCTCGGGCACCGCACGCTTGATCTTGGCCGTGAGCCAGGCATTGGCCATGGCCACGGCAAGGACCGCATCACCGGTGCCCGCCCAGCCCGCCCCGAGCTTCTCGTTCACATCGGCAACGGTGATGAAGTCGGTCATGGCTTACTCCTGCGGGATCAGGGCTTGCAGGTCTGGCTTCTTCGCGCTGGCGTCGAAGTCGATGCCCTTGGCGGTGAGCCAGTCTTTCAGCTCCGGCACGTTCATCTTGTGCGGGTCGGTCTCGGCGCCGCCCCCGCCTTCCCGCTGGGCGGCGATGGCTGCGTCGATTTCCTGTTGACTGCTTCGAGAGACGTACCCATGCGGTGGGTAGTCCACAGCCTTGTAGCCGGCCTCCACGAACTCGCCAACGGTCGGGCCGTCTTGGCGCGGTTCGTCAGTGCCGCCACCATTGCCGGATGCCGCGGTCGATTGCGCCTGCTTGCGCAGACGGTTGATCTGGGCGAGCGTCAGCTGCTCGCCGGGCTTGATGCGATCTTTGCTCATGTCCTTCTCCAGTAAGTGAGGACCGAAGCCCTCACGCCGCCATCAGGCGCCTTTGATCTTCAGGAACGCGATTGGCACGTTCTTCCGGTCCACGACGCGACTCCAGTTCGCAGCCTTGCGCAGGTCGGCCAGCAGCGGCGAGAACTCGTCCACGCTGGTATCGGCGCCGGTGCGGCCGCGCAGGTTCGCGCGATTGGTGATGTCATCGCCGGTGAACTGGTAGCCGAATGGGTGCAGGATCCAGGTCTTGCGCTCCCACAGCGTTTCCACACCGCCGCCGTTGCCAGCGCGCGCCTGGCGCTCGATCTCCTCCGGCACTTCTGGGCTGCCCTCGCCATAGCCGAAAGCGCCAGCACCAAACAACACAGCGGTCGTGGTGATGGTCGCCGGGTCACCTGCGCTGGTGGCCGGCATGGAGTCGTCCACGATGACGCGCTGCCCCATGAACGTGGGGATCGTCAGGTTGCCCTGGCTGTCCGGCACGAAGTCGATGTCATCGGCATCGATCATCTGTTTGTACGCCAGCGAGTGCACTGCGATGGCCGAAAGCTGGCCGAAGGCGTCGCCCAGAGTGAACACCGCAGAGGTGAAGGCCTGACGAGACCACAGGCTCGCTGCGCCGTCGTAAACCATGTCGCCGTCGTCGTTGGCCTTGTTGTCTGCCAGCAGGCCGACGGCGGAGGCGATGATGCGGCGCTGCCATTGACGCTGCCAGTAGGTGCCAAAGCGGTTGCGGATACGCTGCATCGGGTCAGAGCCCGCCAGTTCCACCACCAGATCAGCCGCCGAATAGCCTTGGTTCAGGTAGCTGATCCGGGCCTTCTGCAGGCCAGAGCCCAGCTTGTTGGGTGCAGCCATGTCGGCGGGGTCATCGTTCGAGGCATTTGGCTCGACAGACGCATCCAGATCGCGCCAGAACGGAATCTGGATCTCCTGGCCGCCAGTGTTCGCCTTCTGGTCCAGCATCGGGTTGCGAACCACGACGCCGGACTCGAAGAAGGCGGTCTTCTCGGGGGTGTTCTCCGCCTGGTAGTCGGCGTAGACCTCGGGGATTACAGCATCGGAAAGGCGAGTAGTCGCCATAGGGTGTTACTCCTGTTTGGTGGCATCGCGCAGCTGGCGATATTTCGCCGGATCCGCCCTGAACAAGGCGGTGCGCTCGGCTTCGGTCATGTCGGAAAACTTCTGCGTGGCCTTGCCACCGTTGTCGCCGGTCGGTCCGGCACCCTGGGCCCTTGGCCACAGGTGAGTAGCGGTCTCGCGCAGCGATTCCGCCCATTCGAGGGGAGACAGCGGGGTCTTGCCGTCCTTGCCGTAGATGACCTCGCCATCACGGTCGGTAGCGATTGCCTCGCCGTCTTCGCTGAGTTTGAAGGTGCCACGGGCGCGCAGGATGATGTCCTCGGCAGCCTCGGGCAGCGCGCCAGCCTTGATGGCGGCAGCGCGGATGGAGTCGGCCAGGACCTTGTCGCTGTACTTGGCAGCGAAGGCCTCGGCCTTGTCGGCGCGCTCATTGGCGGCCTTGACCTGCTTGTCAAGGTCGGTGCGCAGGCGCTCGGTGCGGCGCGCGATGACCTCGTCAAGTCGGCCCTCGGCCAGCATGCGGGTCTCTTCATCTGTAGAAGCTTTGGTCAGCAGACCCTTTACGGCCTCAATGTCCAGGCCTTCGAACTGGGTTTTGAAGCCTTCCAGCTCGGTTTTGGTGCTCCGGAGCGAGCCAAGCAGCTCGGTGTTCTTGTTCTTGAGCCCGATGGTAGCGGCTTCGACGGCTGCTGCGATGGCGCCTTTGATTGCCGGGTCTTCAAGATCAATCTGGTTTTCGTCTGCCACTTGGTTCACCCCTTGGGTTTGGTCGGCCCGCCTCGCGAGCGTAAAAAAGCCCCGCACTTGGCGAGGCCTGGAATGTGTGCGCCACGTTTCGCGAGATCGCGTTTCGTGGCGCGGATCAGTTGATGCCAGCTCGTGCGAATGCCAGCGGCTCCAGCTCTTTGAGCTGCTGCAGTGATAGCGGCTTGAAGTTCTTGTCCAACTGCAGCGCGGCGAAGCGTTCGGCGGTCAGCCCGCCATCGCGGAACAGCTTGCCGCGGACCGGGCCCAGTGCAGCATCCTGAAACGCCGCGGGCTGGGTTTTAAGCCACTGGTAGTAGCTGAGGCTGGCCGATACCTGAGCGCCGCCGGATGCGCCCACCGAAGCCCGCGTAGCCCCCTGGCCGAAGAGCGCAGACAGCTTCGTGATCGGCGTGATGGTGGTCCGGCAGTTGATGTGGAACGGCGGCACCGGCCCTTTGCCCATCTCGTACTCGCGGCCATCCAAACTCTTGCACAGCAGGCTTGTCTTTCGATCGAGGGTGGCAACGATGCGATAGCCCGGCACGGCCTCGGCATTCGCCTTGAGTGTCTCCATACGCGCAGTACTGGCCACATGTTGAACCGCCGTGTGCACGACCGACTTGGCATTGCGGTTGCTGACCGCCAGCACGCCGTCGGTGAAGTTCTGCGCCGCGGTACCGCGAATGGCCTGGGTGATCTCTGCGTTGGTCTGGCCTTGCACGACGCCAAGCCGGATGGCGTTCGTGACCCGGGCCGACTCAGTGCGCGTCCAGCCTTTGAGGAATGCCTTCAGCAGCGTGCCGCCATCGATCCCTGACACCTGCAGCGGTTGCGTGTTGATCGCAGCCCTGATCAGGGCGTCACTTGGCATGATCGCGTCGATCAGCAGCGCCTTGGCCAGGCTGCGGCCTTCGAAGGCGGCTTCGTATATCGCGATGTCGACCAGGTCGGCCTGCATACGGTCGCCGAAGGCCTTGTAGATCTCCAGCAGCTTGCCGCCGACCCGCCCCAGGAACTCTTCCAGCCGACTGCGGCTGTAGGTCGTCAGCTCCTTGCGTGTCAGCTGATCACGAAGGTGAACGTCGATCCTGCGCAGGTAGGTCTCGAACTTCTTGACCTCCCCCGCCTTGAGTCGCTCAAGCAGTACCGCGTGCCGACTGACCTGCTCCAGCAGCTTCTCGTCCGCTGTCTGCTCCGGTTTCGTCGCCATCGTCTTTGTCCAGGTTGATGCCGGCCGATTCGCGCTCGTCGCTGATCAGGCCAGCCTCTTCGTCGTAGGCCCGCTCCGGCAGCTTGCCGGTGGTGAGGTACTGCCAATAGGTCTCGGCGCTGATCGTGCCTGCCATGACGCTCTTCTGCAGCTCGGCCAGCACCTGGGCGTCCACGACCGGGATCACGAACTCAGGCTTGACCTTGAAAGCGACATCGTCCGGGTTGTAGCCAGTCCACTCCGCTGCATACCGCAGGCCCTGCTCAATGCCGGCCGCCGCAGTGATGACAATGCTGTGCAGGGTCGCGTGCTGGTCGTTCTGGCGGGTCTTACGGGCCTCGCCCGACTCGGTACCGGACACGTCCATGACCTTGGCGCCAGCCTCGAGAGCGGCGTTCTTCTGGTCTTCCATGGCCGTGCGGACAGCTTGAATGCCAGCGCCCTGGAACTCGAGGTACCCGCAGGAGCCTTTCGGACCAAGATCCCAAGCAGCGGATGGGCCGGTGACGCTGAGCTCCACACTCTCGTCCAGGCCGGACACCCACGGTTGCGGGTGGCTGGTCTGGTGCAGCGCAGTGAAGTAGTCGGCGCTGAGCTGGTAGGACTTCAGCGCTGCCCGGGCCATGGTCAGCAGCGGTATCTCGTCCACCTCAGGCGAGTTGTCGGTCGATCCGCAGTAGATGACCGGGATGTACTCCAGGCCTCGCACGAGCTGGTTATCGGTACCGACGGTGCCAAGTGGGCGGGCATCCTCGATCAGCTCGCCAGCTTCGTTGCGGACCGCCGTGTAGCAGACCTCGCCTTCCATGTAGAACTCGCGGAAGACCGTCACGCACTCATGGCTGTAGCGATCCTCGGCGTCCTTCTTCCGGAACTCGCGGAACACGGACAGCACCAGGTCTTGGCGTCCGCCTTGGTCAGCTGTGTCCCAGTTGATGGCGTTGCGCACCGCGTATGTGGCGAAGTAGGGCTGGCCCGAGTCGTCGATGTTGACCACCAGCGGCACTCGGCCGTGGGAAATGGCCTGGCGCACGATCCGCAGGAACAGCTGAGTCAGGCCGAAGCCGTCAGCGGTGGCATTCTCTTCAAGACCCTTCATGCCGCTGGGCAGCTTCACCTCGGGAATGAGCCGTGAGACCAGACCCATCATGGAACGCAACGAGTCCCGCACCCAGTGCTCGTACTGGGCCCGGTCGGTGTAGTTTCGGTAGAGATACGCGTTACCGGCGCCATCCAGCTTCTCCGCCTCGACCATGCCGCTGGGCTTGGGCAAGTTATATGGGCTGCGCTTGATAGCGCCCTCGCCCTCCAGGGCGTCGTCCATCATCCGCCACTCATCGATGTGAGCGTCGTAGTCTGGGTTTGTGGATTGAACAGGCATTACGCCAAACCTCCGATGCGGCGAGTGCCGGCCGACTGGCTCTTGATTGGGTACCGCTTGGCGATGAAGTAGCCGGCGGCATCGTTCATGTGGTCGTGACCCTTCTTCGGGTCCTTGTCCGGTTCGCCCTTGTCGTTGTAGGTCTGGCGTTCCAGGCACTGGGTCAGTTTCGGGCACTGATCGATGTTGACCTTCAGGCGGCGCTCGCCGTAGGTATTGAGCAGAATGGCGTTGACCGCGTTGACGCGATCCTTCACGCCGGGGTTCTGCGAATCGACCACAACGGTGAAGCCAGCCTTCTTCAGCAGGGAGAGGTCAGACTCGCTGGCGTTCTTACTGCTGGTGTTCTGGCCGCTGGCGTCCGGGTAGACCGAAATGCCGTGGCCTTGGAAGCGGGCCTTGATCTTCTCGATCATCTCCGGCGTGTCGCGCACAGTGTGGAACTCATCCAGCGCCAGGGGCAGGCCGTCACGGACGACGTAGACCACAGCGCTCATCTTCATGACGTTGAAGTCCATGCCGATGTGCAGCGCCTCGCCCGGCTTGATGCGCTCGGTAGTGCCGCACTCACTGCGGTCGAAGGTGTAGTAGACGACCCCGGCATAGTTCTCGAACCCGGCCTCGTATTCCTGCCGGAAGGTGCGCGGGTCCATCTTGCGGCGGGCAGCATCCAGTTCCTCAGCCGGGACGTTGCCGCCCTGCAGCGAGGTGTACTGCCAGCTCTTGTGGTCAGGCTCGCCGCCTGGCTGGCCGTCGCGGTATGTGTCGTAGCAGTGGTTGAAGCCCTTCGGCGTACCGATCCGCAGCGCATGACCGCCCTTTCGCGTCTCCCCGGTCTGGGGTATTGAGTACTGGCAAGTCGAGAGCATTGGCCGGAGCACTTCCTCCCAGGCCGCCCAGGGGCAGTCGGCCCACTCGTCCACCAGGACGAAGAACAGGCCGGAGCCGCGCAGATTGTCGTAGTTGTCGAGCCCGACCACTCGCATGACGTGGCCGGACTTCAGGGTAATCAAGCACTCGGTCTCGTTCGGTCGGGCCGCGCGCCAGGCTTCGGGGATGGCCTGCTTCAGTCGTCGCCAGAATACCCGCTTGGCCTGCTTGAACGTCGGCGCGCCATACCAGATCTCGTCCTCGACGCTGACACCCCACTCCGCCGCCAGCCGGGCCGCGCGGCGCATCTCAGCCTTGCCGAGGAAGGTCTTGCCGAATCGCCGACCGCAGACCGCATCACGGAAGCGCGCCTCAGGCTGGAAACCCCAGCAGTAGATATTCGCCTGCTTTGGCGTCAGCTTTACCGGCGGGTCATAGGTGCGGGGTAGTCGGGACATTCTCGTCTGGCTCCAGCGTGTACTCAGCAACGGCGTGCTGCTGGTCCGCCTGGGAGCCAAGGGGCTTGTCGGGTTCGAGACGGCGATTCACGTATACATCGCCCACCTCTTTGGCGGCCTGCTCCAGTAACTGGGCAGTGAGCGCCATGTTCTTCATGTTCTCGGCCTTCTCGGCCATGCGGCCAAGCGCGCGGAGTCGGTAGGCACGGTTGGCAATGGGGATGTCTGCCGTCTCTTCACGGAAACGCTTTCTTGTGTCTTCGAAGAGGGCAACCCAGCGCTTGGCCAGGCCCTTTCCTGAGTACTTGGTCGGGTCGTGGGTCTCCACCTGCTGGCGGGTCACGGTAAGGTTGAATTCTCTCTGGACTGCCTCGGCCACCTGTGAAGGCGTGTCGAAGCACGCCAGGGCCTGAACGATAAAGGCCTTCACGTCGTTGCTGAGGGCTGCCATAGGCTGTCATCCGTCCAGAGCCTGTACAGAATCACGCCGACTTGAGTAGACAGGTTCCGCAGGCCCTCGAAATGTTGATCTTGGCCACCTCAGGCGGCCGGTTTGCAGCATTGATCAGCTGCTGTACTTCTTCGCTCGCCCCATAGCGACGAACCACTCCAACGAACTCTTCGACGTCATGGCCGCGCATCTCGAGCTTGGGCAAACCATCCTTCGTGAACTTGGGCGCGCCGTACTCATCCGTCGCCTGGGCGATGTGGTACAGCTCATGCTCAACCAAGGCGCAGAACTCAGCCTCAGTGCACTGGGCGCAGTAGTCGGCAGCCAGCGTGATCAGGTAGGCCGGCTCTTCGCCGAACCACTCCCGCATCTGCTGCTCTTGCCGGGCCTTCTGCCATCCACCAGCGCGGAACATGAGCTGCTCGGCCTGCCCCAGCACCGTGCGACCCTGCTTGCCGAATGAAGAGGACGCCCACAGCACGCCGATGCTCGCATCGATGAGGTGGCCATGCTCGGGGTTGTGGATGCTGCCGGTGTCGGCGAGGATCTCGCGCTGTATCCACTCCCACACCTCAGGTGCTGGGCGGATCGTGAGGAAGATCGATTCGAGCAGGTCGGCCGGCGGCATCGGTCTGCTCATATTCACTCCCGCGCCACGAAACGGCGCACCTCGATTTTGTGGCGCCGATCACTCAGCGGGCTTGCACCGATCGCAGTCCAGTCGACGGCAGATCCAGCGCTTCACCTTGGGCCAGTACGTGACCATGAAGATATGGCGTAGGCCGGCCATTGCCAGGGCAACGTGCATCGTGACTCCAGCGGCATTGGGGGTGAAAAACAATCGATCCGACCGAGCCAGGATGGCGTAGCCGCTCAACGCGATGACCGCGTAAAGGATCTTGCCGATCACGCCGTCGCGGACTTTCCCGCTCAGCGCGCACCAGGTAGCCCAGAAAGCAATGAACCCTGCTGCGACAGCATTCACGTATTCGAACGTCATGTGTTAGGCCCTCCGAACTTGGACCTGATGACAGACCATAGATCGGCGGCTTTGATCGCTCGGGTTACGGCGGCGATGAGAGATCCGCCGAAGGTACCGAGAAGAAAGCCCACGCCTGCGACACTGCGCGGCTCGGTGATGCCGAAGTAGGCGCTGACCATCCCAGTCAGGTAGTGGGCGCAGGCCATCCCGGTGAGCAGGAACAGAACCCAGGCCTTCCGGTCGAGCAAGTAGTCCTTATGCCATCGGGTGGCGACCAGGGCCCCTAATAGGCCCGCAATTGCCCAATCGAACTTCTCGAGCAGGCGATGGAAGATCTCCATGCTCGACCTCTCGCTGTGCATGAACGAAAAAGCCCTAGCGGATGCCAGGGCTTTGGAGTGTGGATCACGCTCAGCGGCGGGACCCTTATACGGAATGTTGTTAGGCTTCGTTAGCGGGGGCTCTAACCTTTCGACGCAGATCTTTCGGAGCAAGCACGTCACCTGCTACCGAAAATATCCCGACACCACCTGCAAGCGCCATCGACCCTTTAGTCGTCATTGCCAATTCAAGAAAATCAGGGCTGAAGGCCGACGAAACCAGCACTGCGAACGGAACGATCGTAGCTCCATTCAGGAATGCGACCACGCATTCGTCCTTCTTGACGCTGAACCCCTGCATTAGATATCGCAGGACTACGGAAATGAAGCCTACAACAACAGTCCAGGCATCTAGGCCCAAGTCGAATGGCATTTCAGATAATGGCCACAAATTTTAGCGCTGCAACTGTGCCGCCAGCACCAATAAGAGATGCCAGGCCAGCCGGCCCGAGGGACGAGGTGTCAAAGCCAAGAAGACCGGCGATCGCTACGCCAACGATCGCGCCTGAAAAAACTAAGCGTAACGTTCTGAAGTCCAGAGTCATTTCCCTCTCCTTGAGGCAGTCAGTTGCTAAAACGGGGCGCATTCTGCGTCACGTGTTTACGTTATGCAACGTTTCGACCACTAAATCTAGAGGGAAGATCCTTCTGGTTTCGACGGAAATTGGCTCTTTTCGACCAATATATTGCCGACATAGTATCACTATGCCCTCAAAATCATCTCGAATCCGCGATGTTCGCGCCACAATTTGAAATCTCTCATTTCGTGGCGCGGATGTTTAGATTTCTGAATTTTCGACAAGCGGCGCTACCTTCAGAAAACAAAAAACCCCGGCTCTATAGCCAGGGCTTTCTGATCCACTCCTCAACACGCGCAGGAATGACAGGATGGGTTCATATTGGCTCATTGGATCACTTGCCGTCAAGCGGCATTTGCCACCAAAAGGCCTTCATCGTCGAGAATGTGCTGTGCCTCGGTCAAAGCCTCGTTCACAGAGCTCTCCAGAGCCTTGCGGATGTCACGCCTCCAGCGCTCCTGGGTCTTGATCGGGTGCGGGTCGTCCGTCCAGTTGTCCATCTCATACCAGGCGGCCGGGAGAACATTCGTACTCCGCTTGCCCTCTACCCCTGGAAGCCGCGGCATTGCCCAAATCACGATCGCGCAGTGGCGGAATCGCTCAGGCGCCGGAGACCGGAACGCCCGGGTGATTTCCTCAATGGCCGTGTGCTTTCGATCAGTGTGCGTGGAGTACTTTGCCACCAGGTGCCGCCAGTGTTCAGCGCTGAGGTTCTTGTGCAGGCGGCTGAATACCATGCAATCGATGAGGAAAGCGGCTTCCTTGCCCACAATCTCACCCTTGAGCTTGGACGTCTGAACCTTGGGCTCGAAGTCGCACCCGCCAGCGCCCTTGATCGTTTCGGCCGCCAGAGCGCAAACCACTGCTGAAATCACGTTCTGGTAGTTCATGCCGCCTTCTCCTTGCTGTCATCGGTTCGCGGGTAGAAATTCAGGCCCTGGACGTCGCCAGCGTCGTACTGCGGGCGAGATTTGTCGTTGCGGGCATTCCACCGATCGGCAGCTACGCGCATCACGCAATCAGCGGTGAGGTCGAAGAGGCCGTAATAGCTCCCAAGGTCGCATGAGTTCACGAGAGGTCCCGCAGCGCCGCACTCGTGACACCAGACATGAGCCTCGTAGTCCTCGGAAAACGATTCGTCTTGCGGGCGGTCATGCTCCACGAACTCCCCGCTCAGGTAGTTCTGGACGGTCGTACAGGGAGGCCCCTCGCAGAAGGGGCAAGGCGCTAACTTGATCTGTTCGGTCATGCTGCTTGCTCCTTGAGCTGTTTAGCTTTCGCCCGGTACTGGGCCTTGATGGCCTTGAGGTCATCAATGGTGTACTTGCGCACTGATTGGTCCCTTTCCAGGGCCTCTACCTCGGCCTGGCCGATGCGGCGGATCAGGCCAACCCGGTAGTCCGTGGCGTTGCCGGAGAGATAGCGGTTCTGCTCTTTGCTTTGGGCGTGCACGTTGCGCTCGTCAAAGCGCAGGTGCGGCGCGGCGCCGACGCTGCGGTAATGGCCGGCATCCACTGCATTGCCGTTCCAGTCGAGCGGGCGCCCGCTGGAGATGCACGCATACCCCGCCAACTGGTCGCGCAGGCGGATGTAAGCGTTGAAGGCAATTTGAGCCTCCCGCAGGTAGTCGCCGCGGCTTTTGAGCTTCTCCTTGCGTACCTGAATCTCGCGGCGGTCGCGCTGCGCAAGGGCCTTCCGCGCTACCTGCTGATTCTCTGGCTTCTTCGCCAGCTCCAAGGCGCACTTCACCCCGCACGCTTTCTGCGTCGACAGCGATGGCCGGAACTTGCCGCCGCAGGCCTTGCAGGTCTTCTGCTTCACATCCTTGAGGGCTACTCGAGTCATTGGTAAACGCTCCCTGGCTGTCCAGGCTTGTTGCTACCTGTGCAGCCAAGCCGATGGTCGCTCGCGTGCGGGCAGCGCTTGCAGCCACATACCGGGCAAAGGATCATCTTGGTGCTGGCCAGGGATACCCAGACGCCCAGAACCTCAGTGCCTTTTCTTTTTTCAGCGATGCAGCGGTGGCATTCGCACTGGTTGAGATTGTTCAATACCGCCCCTCCCACAGATCCTTCTGGCTCCAGCGAACCTGGTGCTCGGCGCCGAACGCCTGAATCCACTCCAGCAAGCTCGCGCACTGCTTCACGCTGAGCTTGCTTGTGCGTTCGTACACGACGTCAAAGCCGTTACCGTCTACCGCTGGTATCAGTTGAGGCTGTTCGCCGCTCTCACGCAGCCAGGCGGCCGTCAGGAGGCGTTTCCAGATGAGGACGCTCCACTTCTTCCCGGCGTGCTCGACTTGGTTGGCGATATCGGCCAGCGAGGCATGGAGCTTCTTGTTCTGCTCGATGCTGCGGTCCACGTCCTTGATCACAACCACCTTGGGCTTGGTCAGGTCGATGGCATGCAGGGCGCCGTAGAGACGGTTGAGGTCCTGCGGGCTGCGGATGGCGAACTCAGTCATGAGCCACCCCCTTCAAGCAGAAGTGCGCGGTCGATCGCGGCATCGATGAGGCCTGGCCGTCGATGCTCATCGCAGACGTGCACATCAGCCCAGCTGTCCAGATACCCGTTGTCGCGCAGCTGCCGATACCGCTCGGCATCCACGCGCAGCGCCTCGTTCTCGGCCTTGAGCTGGTCGCGCTCCTGGCCAATGGCGACGAATTCAGATCGCAGCTGATTGAGCCAGGCGCTGTCTACAGTGGCGACCGAGGGCTGGCATCCGCCATGCGGCGAGCACATGCCCTGCGTCTGGCAGCGCATCATGGTCTTCCTGCAGATCATGTCGGTCATGGCTTCACCTCGACCTTCAGGCCCTGGGCCTCAATTGCGTCAGCAACCTGCTTTAACTCGACCAGGGGCAAACCTCCAGGCGCGCGCCCGCCAGATAGATTGAACATGCCGCTTCCTTGCGGCAGGTCCACCACCACGGCGGCGCGGGAGGCGATCCAGGCGTTACGCATGTGCACAACTACATGGCTCTCCAAGGGCATCCAGCCATTGTCCTCGCGCTTCTTCTCGTACTCGGCGTAGAAAGCCTCAAACTGCTGGCCGGCCTGCTCGCGCATCTTGTTGGTGTCCATCAGTGCTTCTCCTCGACAGCTTCGTTGCGCTCTTCTTCGCAGTACGGGCATGGTTCCATGATCGGCTCGGGCGGCTGCCAGTAGCCTTGGTCGGCATATCGCCCAGTGAATATCTCGCCCTGGTCGTGGCAGTGGCTGCATGCGGGCATACGTTTCTCGGCGGAGCTGTTCACCCCCTCTCCCCGGCCGGCTGACCGGCGCGCTTGATGTTCAACTTGGCCAGCAGCTGCGCACGGGCAGCGGCGGCAGTGGTGGGGATGCCCTGCACTTCCAGCAGGCGGGCCTGCTTCTGGCGGGCGAACTCGTCGGCCAACTCCAGTTGGCTCTTCTGGCTGTCGTGACCGATACCGGTGGCGATCCTGCCGTCGAGCGGCTGGCCTTCTTGGGCCCGGCGCAGCACGATCTGGTAGGCCCGGTCGAAGCGCGCCTGCAGGCCCTTGTCGTTCTGGTGGGCAGAGCGCAGGTCGAACAGGCCGGTGGCCATGGCGGCGATCTTCACGCCCTCATGGCTGTATACGGCCATCAGGGCCTCGACCCAGGCGTCACCCGGAGCGGGCATGCCGAAGCCCTCAGGGGTCGGCTGGCACATGGCGATGAACTCGCCCACGCTCGGCGCGAAGGGCTTCTTGAGCTTGCGGCACTTCTCGATGCCGAACTCGATCTGCTCCAGGGTGCGGATGTTCTCGGCGGCGAACTCCTTGATCCACTCCTCCTTGGCGGCGTTCAGGGCGTCGGTGGAGGGCCAGGCCTGGCGCCACGCCGGGAAGATCCCGCGCAGGCGGCGGAACAGGTCGTTGACCACCTCGGCGGTTTCCAGGGAGACCACTACCGGGCCATTGCTCAGCTCAGGCGGTCGGTTGGCCATGGCGGCCATAAGTTGGTTGGCTGATTTCATGGGCGCACCACCAGGTTCTCTGCCCACGCAGTGCTGTCGAAGTCAGGTTCGCTGCTTTGGCGTGCCGGGAACTGCTTCACGTTCGAGGCAGCCGCACGGTTGCGGTCGTTCAGCACCCACTTGACCAGCATCTGCACCCACTCGGCCTGGGTATTCACCTGGCCCCGCGGTTCGTAGTGGGCAGTGAATGCGCGGCGCGCCTCTTCGGTCACCAGGTCCAGCGCCAAGCCCGAGTGAACCGCGTAGGTCTTCAGCAGCTTCTGGTCAGGGTGCCAGTCGAGGGTCATTTCGCTGGGCATGCGAGGGTCGACAGCTTCCCGCGCAGAGAGAGGGTTTTGATCTTCTCTTCTCTTCTCTTCTCTAGGTAACGCATTGCTAACGCTGCCAGCGTTACCTTTGCTCTTGTGAGAGGCGACCCGTTTCGCCGTGAGAGCCCGGTTTTTCGCGGTCTTGCCGTTGTGCCGGTCGAAGTGAGGCAGGCTGATGCAGCCATCTACCTCGGTCATCCATCCAACCGACTTCATGAATTCGCAGAAGCCGGTAACGCCCACGGATCGGTCGAGTAACTTTTTGCTAACGCTCGGAGCGTTACCATTCTCGGTTTGCTGGTCGAACCAGCCCCATACGCGCATCAGCTTTCCAACCACTGCATCAGGATCGATGCCAGCCAGATCTGCCAACTGGCAAACCTCTGGCTTGTCCATGGTGGTGAGCTCAAATTTGATCCAGTCGCCAGCCATCATTGGGCCTCCTTGGTGTGCTGTGCCCACAGGCCGGCCACCCAGGTGACGCCTTTTGGGGTGAATTTGGTCTGGTTGAAAGCGTGCCCGCCGTCACTGGTGCCGGTCTTCACGTCGAAGCGGCCGGCGTCGATGTGGCTCTGGTATGCCTGCCACTCGCCGCCCATGCGGTACATGATCCTGCGATCGAGCAGGAACTCGCGGAACCGGGCCTCGTTGGCCTTGAGCAGCTTGGCGGTCTGGCGGAAGCCTTTGAGGCCGGTCGAATCGACGTACTTGTCGACGAACTCGACCTTGGGTGCGGCGATGGCCAGGGCCTGCTGGGCAACCTGGCGCTGCTCGTACTCCTCGGCCCAGGCGCGCGCGGCGGCAGCTGGGTTGGAGAAGTCGGGCAAGGTGGCCAGCACGCGCGGGGAGATGGCCTGCTCGAGTTCATGCAGGCGGTGGATGACTTTGCGCCGCAGCGGAATGCTGTAGCCGGTCAGCAGCGTCTCGGTCAGTTCGCGATCAAGATGGAATTCAGAGGTATACCCCCGGCCATCTTTCTCTTCACGGACATGGCTCAGATCTGAGCCATCCACTTGCAGCGCATCCAGCATTTCGCGGACGTCACGGATCACGTTTTTGTGAAGCTTTCCGGTGAGCGCGGCAATCTCGGAGCTGCTCATGGTGACTTCGCGCGCCACGAAATCGTTGCTCGCATTTTGTGGCGCGGCCCTGGTGAGGGCCTGTACACTGGGATTCTGCATATGCATAATTCGCCTCAGAGTTTGTGTTGCAGAGAGCCGGGGCGGAATCCCGGCTTTTTTGTGCCTGCGCTTTACTGGTCCCTAACCAGGGACCGGCGCCTGGGGTCCCTAATTAGGGACTTGAGCGTTACCTTCGTGGCGCGAACGGCACCACGTTCTCTCTTGCCTGGACCTGCTGACGCTGCGACATGAAGAGGCTGGCCCGGCGAACGATCTGCGAAGCCAGCTCATCAGTGCTGATCCCCATTTCTGCGGCCCAAGCCTCCAGATCCTCGAAGTCGTCCCTCCGGAACTGCGCTACTTCCACCTCGCGGAAAGGCGTTGCATCGGTTACTGCTGGCATTGGTCCTCCCTGGGTCCCTATTCAGGCCCGAGCCTTCTTTTCGATGGTCACCGGCAGGTGGCCGTGTTCTCGCTTGAACGCCAGGGCGGCCAAGATGATTTCCCGCGCCAGGACGCTGTGCTGCGTCTTGAATTCCAAGGCGAAATCCTTGAGCTCGCAAAAGTCCTGGTCATCCAGCCGGACTTTCACCTGGTGCTCGTTGCGGTGCTTTTTTTCGTCATAGGCCATCAGGTGTTTCCCCTGCTTTGCTACGTGCTGTGGTCCGGATGAGGGCCTACTCAGGCCTTGCGATGGAACGGTGTTACTGAACCCCGCGGACTGCGAGGTTTCGTTCGGTTGGCCAGTTCTCGACGGATCAGCTCAGCAGCAAGCGCCTCGGGGGTGACTCCCCTCCTCTGCGCTTCCTGCTCCAGCAGCTCCATCATTCCCTGGTCCAATCCGATGTCTTCAATCGGCATGGGGCCTCCTGCGGGCCTTCAGGCCGCGTGGTTTTCGGCGGTACTCTCCGAGGCCAATGCAGCCAACTGCGCTTCCAGCAGCTCGCGGCACAACACCGCGCGCTGGGTTCGGTGGAACTTCGCCAGAGCCTGAATCAGCTCGAATGTGTCCTCGTCGACCCGGACCTTGATCTCGCGGTCATGTAGGTGCTTGGGGTTGGCGTACATGCTGGGGTGGCTCCTTGCTGTTGAAGTTGATTAGGCGGCTGCTTTTTCTGGCGGGAACGCATCGTCAAGCGCGCATAGAGCGCCCAGCTCGTTCAGCGCATCGACGATCTGACGGGCCTCTTGTAGGCCTGGGTTTCTGAGGCCGGATTCGTAGTTGGCCAAACGAGACTGGTTCCAGCCGAGCTGACGGCGCAGCGCTGCCTGGGTAACGCCAGCTCTTTCGCGGATCATTCGGACTTGGTTCATGCGGTTTTCCTCCATTGATGACCGAAGGATAAACACGCATCGTGTTAATTGCAATCACAATAAGTGAAAGCCGGGTATTTCGTTTCGTGATGAAATCCGGCGCATGAATGAATCACTAAGTCAGCGCATCAAGCGCTTGAGAAAAGCCTCTGGCATGTCACAGGCCCAGCTAGCGGAAGCATGCGGATGGAAGTCGCAGTCGCGAGTGGGCAACTATGAAGTCGGGACGCGCGAGCCCACCCTGGCCGACATAGCGGCAATAGCGTCAGCCTTGGGTGTCGACCAGTCAGAATTGCTTCTGAATTCCCCGGCATCGGATCAAGCAGCTGCGCCAGCAAGAAGCACTGCTGAGCTGGTCAAGCAGATGCTCGCGAAGAGCGGAAAGGGAATCCCCGAAGATGCACGGCAGCGCTTGCTCGCCGCTGCAGAGGGTTCGGTCGAAACGAGCATCCCAACTCCCGACTTTTCCCGGCCTGGCCTTGCGGGCGATGAAGTGTGGATTGCCCACTATGACGTCAGGGCGGCAATGGGCGGCGGCCAGGTTGCGCAGGACTTCCCAGAGATGCTCCAAGATGTCCGGGTTAGCCCGAAGCACCTGCGTGAAATCGGGGTTGAGTTCGCTGAGCACTTCCACCTCAAGCTGGTTACGGGCTGGGGCCAGTCTATGGCGCCTACGGTCAAGCACCGTGATCCGCTCTTGGTCGACGTGAGTATTCGAGAGTTCGTGGGGGATGGGATCTACCTCTTCTCCCATGACGAGATGCTCTACATCAAGCGCCTACAGAAGAAGGGTCGCGATCACTTCAAGATGATCTCGGACAACACCAATCATCCGTCCGAGGACATCCGGGTCGAGGACACCTTCATCCAAGCCCGGGTCCTGTTGGTCTGGAATGCGCACCTTGCCTGATGGGCAGGGGCGATTCTTGTGGAAATATACTAAGGACGATATATTGTACAAATTCATCATCCACGATGATGCGACGGCCGACCTTCGGTTGATCATCGCGAACGATCGTCGCGCAGGCTTGAGGTTGCATCAGCTTCTCGGACAGCTGCGTGTTGATCAGGATGCTCTGGATAGGCTTACCCAGTCCGACTGGGGAGGCAGCCCCGCTCGCCCTCGACCAAAGGGCGCGAAGTTCAATACAGGTCCATGGGGGGCTGCGCAGGAGGCAAGCATGAACCTCTGGAGACTGAGGTTTTTCGATCAGGAAATCGAAGGATTCCGACTGATTCATGCCTTCTTTCCTACCGAGAATCAGTATCAGCTGCTGGCAATAGTTGAAAAGGCCGAATACGGCGTTATTCATGACGAAAGGTTCAATTATGAGCTCACCCACCCTATCTCTATTCGCATCGCAAGCGCCTACCAAGCCTTGGTCGACAGAGCTTGGTGACTCCGCTCCGCCCCCCGTGCGGACCACGTCCATTTCAGGCGCGGTAATCACGGCAAAATTCAGCGCAGTTTCAGCGAATTTGCAGTCAGACCATCTTGATTTTGATGCCTTGACTGCGGAGCTGGAAGCAGACCCGAGTATGAATGGGGAGCTAGCTGCTGCTGGATCGTGGGCGGCGGATCTTTTGTATCCCGGCGAAGCCGATACGCTGAGAACTGCCAGGCTTCGGAAAGGGCTGTCTCAAAAGCAACTCGCCATGATGATTGGAACCAGCCAGCCTCATGTCGCCAATCTGGAAAAATCCGGAAACGATGTGATGCTTTCCACCGCACAAAAGCTTTGCATGGCCCTTGATATCGATTTCGGCAAGCTCCCCGGGATGATTGATCGTCAGCGCACCATGAACGCACAAAAGGAATTGAAATAATGCGTTACGCTCATACCGTCTACTGTGATGATATCCGGCATGAGGTAGGCAACAAAACGTCCCTTATCGGCTTGTATAACGGACAACTCGGAACCCCTGAGTTTCCATGCGCGCTTCCAAAGCTCTGCATCATAGTCTCTGTGTCGACACCCAAGGAGTCGATGTTCGAGAGCTTAGTGATAACTGGCTCCTACTCCGAGGCCGAGATATTCAAGATGGAGCTGGGTAAGGAGCAGATCCAGGGGATCATCGATCAGGCACCCAAGCTTCAGGAAGAGGGAAAATATTATATGGTTCAGATGATGGCCATCCTCTCCCCGTTACATCTCGATAAGCCTGGGCGACTCAAGCTAAATCTGTTGGTCGACGGAGAAAAGTTGCATTGTGCCAGCCTTGAGGTTATCCAAGGCTAGACTGCGCATCTGATCTTAAGAATTGCCCAGCCTTGGCTGGGCTTTTTAATGCCTGTCAGAAAGGCGCCGCCACCTCCTCCGGCTCGATATTCGTCTCGGTCAGCCACCTCTCAACCTCCTGCTTCTCCCACCGCACCGTGACGCCTCCGTCATCGTTGAAGATAAGGTCCAACTCCGGCGTTTCTGCCAGCACGCCCATCACCTCTTCCCACTCCGCATCGCCGTCTGTATCCAGCCGGTAGATTGTCACCCAGCGCTGCAGCTGCGCAACGGGGTGATTGATCATCGATGAGACCCGTAGCCCTAGCCGCTCGACACCTGTCATCACCTGACGCTCCTGCACCGCCTTCTTCTGCTTCGCCATATCACCTCCCTCATTAGCTGTATATCCATCCAGTGCATTGAAGGTTACATCACGTGTCGTGAAACTTGAACCCGCTGCGTAGGAAAAATTCTCAACACACCTCCATCAAAATAAATCACATTTCGTGTTGACATTAAAAACACGATGCGTGATATTTGCTCCATCGCAACGCAGTCCCCAACGAGGGACCCGCGCTGAGAGAGGGCCTCAAGAGGCCCGCCCGCTCTTTAGCGACACACCTTGCCGGATAACCACCGGCCCAGATTCAAAGGCAGCGATGAACCGGCCTCAACGGTTCAGAGGGGTGGCAACTGCCCCGGGCGTGCAGCGTAAAGCGCCGAGAACAGTTATCCAGCGGGAGAACAAGCCGAGAGGCCCGCGGCTGGAGATAAGGATTCACCAGAAATATTCACTGATGCCGCTTCGATGAGGCGGCATCGGGAATCCACTGGAGGAACAAGAAAATGCCAAATTGGGTAACCAACAAGGTCAAGGCGCCGCAGGAAGTAATTCAGGCCATGGTGAACGAGGAAGGCCGCATCGACTTCGGCAAGATCCTCAAGTTCGAAGGCGAATTTCCATGGAATGGTGTCTTCGGTGACGCCGAGACAGCTGCTGAGGCGGTGCTGCGGCTGCCGCTGAACGGTCACCCGCTCGTTGGTGGCATGCAGCGTGAAAGCCGCAGCCGCTTCGACCTGTCGAAACTTAGCGATGAGAGCTTCGAGCAATTCGTTCAGATGCTGCGCAACCATCGCAAGACCGGCTTCATGCACAGCATGGACTTCGCTCGGTCCGCCTGGGGTACCAAGTGGAACGCATGCGAGCCGAGCGTCAACGGGCCCAATGACGCAAGCTTTGAAACTGCCTGGTCGTTCCCTGAGCCGGTTTTCGTCAAGTTGAGCCAGATGTTCCCCGAGGCAACCATCGAACTTACCTATGCCGACGAAGACATCGGCAGCAACTGCGGCACGGTGACCTTCAGGGGTGGCGAAGTGATCTCCCGTGATGAGTCGGCTGGGTGGAACGAGATGTCCGCGGCTGACCAGCAGAAGTGGCAGGCCTTTGCGTATGAGGTGAAGGGGTGGGAGCCAGAGCCTGACGAGCAGTGACAGCCTTGACCACCCCACCCAAGACCATCAACTTCACTGCCCGCGAAGGCGACACGCTGCTGATGATGTACACCGGCGCGCTGGCTGACGGGATCTTCCACGCTGCTGCGCACCACCTCTCGGGTAGTGAGCGGCTCGAGCTGATCGAAAGGCTGCAGGCTGCGCACGGTGAGATTGAGGCGTGCGGGCGATAACTAGGCCCTGGAGGGCAAGGCGATGCGACCAGTTATGACAATGAAGGCCCTGCACGACGATCGCGGGCGCCGGACAGAGCTCGAAGACGCGGCCGAAGGAAAGTTTCACGGCTGGGGCGTCGAGTACGAAGAGTTCGAGAACGGCCCTGGCAACTACAGTGTCGCCATCGTTGAGATGGCGGACGGCACTGTCCAGACGCTGATGCCATGGGCGATTCGCTTCTTGGATGGTGAGGACGCCAAACAGCAAGCTATCAATGACTTCCTGTCGCGCCCAGCCATTGGCTGACTGAATCCCTGACAGCCGGAAAGACGGCCCGATGCCCTGCTCCCCATCGCAGGCCGCATCGGTGGATCAATTGGTCGAGGACCACCCAGCCTCTCACGCCCCGGGCGAAGCTGGTCGAGCTATGAAGCCAGTTGATCCACCGATGCGGACGAATCATCACCGCGCAATGCGGCCCCCTGCATCAACCCTTCCCTTTCAATTCGACCGCATCGGCAGGTGCCAGGCCACCTTTCACGGTGGGTTTGGTCACCCGCGCCTGGCTCCTGGCCAATGCGGTCCAGAGGACCACCAAATGCATGAATGCACCGATACCCAGGCCGTGTGCCGGGGCTGCGGCCTCAAGTTGCGCGGGTCGCCTTCTTGGAAAGGCGGCCTGGCCTATCACCCCGACCCGAAAGGAGAAGTGCACCGCTGCCACTACGGCGGCTGGGTGTGCTCCCGGCGCTGTGACATCAAGGCCTGCGTCGAGCTGGAAGGAACCATGCCTGGATGTGGCGGGGTGAACAGCTTCCAGCGCCTCTCGCCGTACGCCAAAGAGAGCATCAACCGCCACTGGTCGGAGGCAGCATGAGCGCCCCTATCGATGTGAAGCAGAACCCTGACGGATCGTGGACAGCCAAAGGCGGCACTTCCCTCACGGTGGTAAGCGTTACCGCCCTGACCGAGCACAAGGCCGTGACAGGCCATGCCCTTGCGATAACTGCTCTCCTGTCGCGTGGCAAGGGCTGGATCAAGTGCGAGGACGCCAAGCCAGCTGATGGCCAAACCGTTGTCGTGTGGCGCAAGTGGCCCAATTGGAACTGCTTCGCTGCCGAACTGGACTGCTGGCAGGCGGATTCGAGCGATACAGAAGGCGGCGCGTGGTACGAGGCTGAGGAATCCTGCCAGCTCATCGAAACCTGCGCTGACGGCCCTGGCGATGTCGCCCGACCGATCACCACTCACTGGCACCCGCTGCCAGTCGACCCCAACGAGTAAACCACCACATGGAGGCCGCCATGGTCGCACTTCGCAAAGCACAGTTCCTGTACGACAACGCCGAGCCTGCGCCAGATGACTGCCAGGGCGAGGCAGAACGCATCTGGGTCGACAACGCCGCCGAGGAGCTGCTGGCTCGCCGCGACGTGACCTTCCAGCGCCGCCTGCGCCAGAAGCAGGGCGTTACCTTCGAGCAGTTCGCCGTCGCGGTGGATGAGTTCGTGATGGGCCAGCTGGGTGTGTCGGGCATCAGCAATTCGGTCCTGGGCCGTTTGGTCCTGGCCTCGCGCGCCAAAGTCTCGAGCGATGCAGCCGAGGCAGCGGACGAGATCCTGGCGGTGGCCAGTCCGGAGGAAGCGCTGCGGGAGATCGCCCGCACCCTGCTCCGGCCGCTGGCCAAGGACGGGGTGCTGGCAGAGGCAGAGGAGTTCCAGTTGTGATCCCGCACAGCGTCGCGGTCAGCGCTATTGAGGGGGCCATCGAAACGATGCTGCTCCCCGGCGCTAGCCTGGTCGAGGAGGCCAAGGCTGAAACCTTGATCGTCGCCTACTTCTCTGTGCATGCCATTGATGCCGAAGAATTCAACCACTACTGCGAGCGCGTCCGCCGGATTGCCCAGCGGCGCAAGGAGGCAGCATGAGCACCGCACCGATGAAATCGCTCATTGATGAGCAGTTGGAGGAGATCGAGCGCAGTCTGGCGATCATCAGCGCAGGCGTTCCGAGAGACCTGCCAGTTACGCACCTTCCGCCGAAGCTGGTCGCGGCGATCAAGGCCGGACGCATCAGTGTGAGGCCAAGAGCGTGACCCGCCAGCAGGCCAAGCGCCTGGCTTTCTGGCGCGGGGCATTCCCCATGCTCTTCGCATGCACCGTCTTCATGCTGTCCGGCGCCCTCGCCGACCTTCTCACTCAGTAATCACCACATCAGCGCCCACCGCATGGATGGCGCGGGAGATTCGCATGTCCGCACAACAGCAACTGATCAAGATCGAGCAGATCAGCGAAGAGAACGCCCCGGCCATCTATGTGGCTGGCGGCCTCAATCACTTCCTCAACCTGGTGAAGGATGAGGTAACGGGCGAAGTGCCGGACCTGACCACTTGCAAGGGTCGCGAACGCATCGCAAGCCTGGCCGCGAAGGTCAGCAAGTCCAAGGTCGCCGTCGAGAAGCCGGGCCGTGACTACCTGCGCCGTCTCAAGGAAATGCCGAAGGTGGTCGAGGCTGAGCTTCGCGATTTCGTCACGAAGATGGACGCGCTGCGGGATGAGACGCGCCGGCCTCTGACTGAATGGGAAGCCGCCGAGGCTGCCCGGATGGCTTCGCACGAACAGGCACTCGACAGGCTGAAAGCGCACGGTGCCGAACTGGGGGTGCTGGTCAGCGAAGATCTGCTGGACCGCATCGGAAAGGTTGAAGGCGTTGCCCTGGGCGAGTCGTGGGAGGAGTTCGCGGCTGAGGCCGGTCAGGTGAAGGACCAGGTGCTGGCAGCGCTGCGTGATGCGCTGGCCGCCCGGCAGAAGTACGAAGCCGAACAGGCCGAACTGGCCCGCCTGCGCGCCGAGGCAGAAGCCCGCGAGAAAGCAGACCGCGAGGCTGCCATTGCCCGTGAAGCTGCCGAACGTGAGCGGCGCGAAGCAGGTGAGCGTGCAGCAGCTGAGCGCGCCGAGGCCGCCCGCCGCGAGCAGGCCCTGATTGATCAGGCCGCGGCCCAGCAGCGTGCTGCCGAACAGGCCGCCAGAGATGCCGAGGCTGCCGCCGAACGCCAGCGCCTCCAACTGCAATTGCAGGCCGAACAGGCCGAGCGTGCAAAGGTCCAGGCCGAAGCCGATCGAATAGCTGCCGAGCAGCGCGCCGAACAGGATCGCCAGGCCGCTGCCCGTCGTGCCGAGGAAGCTGCCGAGCAGGCCCGCCAGGATGAGCGCCGCCGGGCCGACGCCGCTGCCGCCGAGATCGTCCGCCAGCAAGAAGCCCGCGAGGCCGACAAGGCTCACCGGGCCACAATCAACCGAGCCGCCCTGGAAGCCTTCATCGCCGGCGGCATGACCGAGGAAGGCGCCAAGCAAGCGATCACTCTGATTGCCCAGCGCAAGATCCCAAACATCGCCATCTCCTACTGAGGCGCAAACCATGAGCAGCACGATCATTGTTCCGGAGCAGCGCCGCCAGGTGGCCGCTCCGGCCCAGGCCGACAGCAGCATCCTCGCCGTAATCAGCCGGGCCGCCACCGACCCGACCTGCGACATCGATAAGCTCGAGCGTCTGATGGCGATGCATGAGCGGATGCAGGCCCGCGACGCTGAGGCTGAGTTCAACGCGGCCATGGCGGCCATGCAAAGCGACATCCCGAGCATCGCCGAGCGCGGCGCCATTGTCGTGAATGGCCAGAAGCGCAGCGACTACGCCACCTTCGAGGACATCAACGACGTCATCAAGCCGATCATGCAGATCCACGGCTTCGCCATCACCTTCAAGGTCGATAACACGCCTTCCGGTCTGAGCGTGACAGGAATCCTGATGCATCGGGCTGGCCACCGGGAAAGCACCACCATGCTGCTGCCCCTGGACACCAGCGGAAGCAAGAACGCGGTCCAGGCTGTCGGCTCGTCCACCAGCTACGGCAAGCGCTACGTGATGGGCGCCCTCCTCAATCTCACCACGCGCGGCGAGGATGACGACGGCCATGCGGCGGTGCCGACGGCGAACGTCACCAGCGTTCAGGCGGCAGGCATTACCGCGCTGCTGGATCGCTGCACCCAGAAGACCCGCGACTGGTTCACGGGCGAATACGGCTCGGCCGAGTGCGTACCAAAAGGCCGACACGACATCCTGGTCGCCCAACTGAACAAAGCAATCAAGGCTGCGGAGGCTGCAAATGCGGATCATCAGTGACGTTGAGCAAGGCACCCAAGCCTGGCTGGATCTTCGCCTGGGCATCATCACCTGCAGCGAGCTGGAGTGCCTGCTGGTGAACGGCAAGGGCGAAGCTGGCTTCGGTGTAGGCGCCTTCACTTACATGAACACGCTGATCGGCGAGCGCATCACTGGCGAAGCTGCCGACCCTTTCAGCGGCAATCGCCATACCGAACGCGGTCACGAACTTGAAGGGGTGGCCCGAAACCTCTACCGCGACAGCGAGGATGTCGAGACAACCGAAGTTGGGATCATCCTCAATCACGGTATCGGCTACTCGCCGGACGCACTGGTTGGCGAGAAGGGGCTGACCGAGATCAAGACAAAACTCCCCAAGCTTCAGGTCGACGTGATCCTGGGCGGCGAGATCCCGAAAGAGCACGTCGCCCAGTGCCAGGGCGGTCTGTGGGTGTCCGAGCGCGAATGGATCGACTTCATCTGCTACTGGCCAGGCATGCCGCTGTTTGTGAAGCGTGCGTATCGAGATGAAGCCATGATCCGCAAGCTCACCGAGCGGGTGAAGACCTTCTACGAAATCCTCGACGATCGCATGAATCGCGTGCTTGGCATCGCAGCATAGGAGGCCGAATGAACCAATCAATCGACCTGGAGGCGGCCCGCGCCGCCTTCCTTCAATCTGGCGGCCAGATCATCGTGCTCGAGGGCTTTGAGTACGTGCCGCACCGGGCGCACCGGGACATCGAGGTGATCCGGGCCGTGCCGGAGAAGCCGGTAAGCGTGAAGGCGGCCAAGCGCCACATCCGGCTCGCAGAACTGCGCGAGTTGGCCAAGACCATGACCTACGCCCAGGCGATGGCACATACCGGTCTGGTCCAGACGACGCTCTACAGGGCATCGGTGGAAGGAGGCTTCTCGTTCCAGCCGGACCCTAACCGGTCCCAGGGCTACAAGTTTCGGGACTACGCAGATCCAGCCGCCGACAAGGCATTGGCCGCCAAGATTTCCGCCCTTCGAGACGAGGGCCTGAGCCGTCAGCAGGCGAAGGCTCGCCTGGAAATCTCCGATCGAAAGTTCTGCCGGATCATCCACCTATTCGGGGTCGACTACCCCAAGGCTGCGGGGAAGCGATGCGACGGACCAATCTGAAAGTTCGCCAGCGTCGGCGACAAGAACAGTTCCACCTGCCACCGAGCGGATTGAAAGAGGTGCCGTATGGCAATGACCCAGAAGGAACGAGACCTGCGCAGGCACGCCAAGGCCGAGAGGTTGCAGGAAGAAGACCTGCGCTTGAGGGTTCGGCCAGGGACTAAACAGGCCCTGCTGGAGCTTATGGAGTGGGCCGGGATTGAGGAGCAGGGCGAGGCGCTGACGCTGATGATTCATCACGTCGAGGCGCTGGGCCAGGCTGCGCTGCTGCGGATCGTGCGCCACGAAATTACAGGTAGCCGGATTGTGGCGCGACCTGAGCTGCTCAGGCTCGCCGTCAGGCCCCGCACGGCAGAGTGCCTGCTGACCCTGGCACGCTGGGCGGCGCGGGAGTCCGCTGGAGTGATCGAGGCCCTTATCCACGGCATCCACTCGCTGGGCACGCAGCACGCCGTGAAGTTCCTGACCCCACCGCAACACCAGGTGAGCATATCGCCTCGCCTGGCCCTGGCATTCAGCCAGAAGAGCATGCTGATGATTCAGCAGGACCCGGGCGACGAGGTTATCGCTCCGGTCTGACGCTTCATCCCTCCCCTATTCAACGAATCACGCCAGCCCGGCGAGGATCACCAATGCCCATCAAGTACGGAAGTGTCTGCAGCGGTATTGAAGCTGCGACCGTAGCCTGGCACCCAATTGGCTGGGTTGCCGACTGGTACGCCGAGATCGAGCCATTCCCCAGCGCGGTGCTGGCTCACCATTACCCCAGTACGCCGAACCACGGCGACATGACCCGGCTGGCCGCCATGACGCTGTCCGGCAAGATTCCAGCGCCCGACGTGCTGGTCGGCGGCACGCCATGCCAGGCGTTCAGCGTGGCCGGCATGCGCGAAGGCCTGGCTGATCCGCGCGGCGCCCTCACCATCAAATACGTGGAGCTCCTAGATGCAATTGACCATGTTCGAACAGCCCGCGGCGATGCCGAGTGCGTCGCTGTCTGGGAAAACGTCATCGGCTGCCTCACCGACAAGCGCAATGCCTTCGGATGCTTTCTTGGCGCGCTTGCTGGGGAAGACTGCGAGCTGCAGCCTCCAGGGAGAGGATGGACGCACGCTGGTTGTGTGCATGGACCCCGCCGAACAGTCGCGTGGAGGGTTCTTGACGCCCAATATTTCGGCCTGGCCCAACAACGGCGTCGTGTGTTCGTTGTCGCAAGTGCTCGAGGAGGGTTCGATCCCCTCGAGGTACTTTTTGAGCGCGAAGGCGAGCGCCGGGATACTGCGCCGAACAGGGCAGAGGGGCACGACTTTGCCGGACACGCTCCGTTCGGCCCTGCTCTCCAGTGCGGATGCGGGTACCTCTTCGATGAGGAGCTAGGCGCCTATGGATGTGCCAACTGCGAGGGTGACGACGGGCCTGCAGTGAGCGTGCTGGCCGGCGTGCCAGCGTTTGGCGGAGACAACCGACGCTCCTTGTTCCGCGCTGGCACATTGACTGCGCACGGAATTCGGCACGACTTCGCAACTGAGACCTTTCTAGTTCATCCCGAGGGCCAGGATCTGACCGAAGTCCTGACGCCCGAGTCTGGCCATGTTCGCCGACTTCTGCCCGTCGAGTGTGAGCGGCTAATGGGCTTCCCTGACAGATACACCGCCATACCCTACCGCGCCAAACCTGCCGACCTTTGCCCAGACGGCCCCCGCTACAAGGCGATCGGGAACAGCAAGGCCGTGTTCGTCGTGCGGTGGATCGGCCGGCGGATCCAGCGCCAGCTCGAGGTACTGCAATGAAGCCGCTCTACCGAACCACCCAGGCCCGGCGCCACGGCGCGCCGATGCCTTTCCTCGACCTCAACAACATCTGCGATGAGTGCAGCAAGCCCCGCGCTCAAGGCAACCATCGTGCCTGCTCGAAGAAGCGGCAGGCGCGGTATCAAGCGGAGAAGCGAGCATGACACGTAAGCTGAGCCAGAAAGAACAGATGGCCTATTCGACCATTGCGAAGCTGGAAGCGGAGCGAGACGATCTGCGTGCAGACCGCGACTACTGCAAGAGAATTGCGGCGCACAACAAAGAGGTTGGTGAAAAGCTCGAGAGTGAGCGCGACGCCCTGCGACGAGACCTGCATTCCGCCAATGTTGCGCTTGAAGCGAGAAAGCAGGCGTTCGAAACCCTGCGCGCCCAGTTGGCCGAGCGGGATGCGCTGCTGCGTGATCTTCTGCCATGGATAGAGCGGGCGAACGAAAGATCAGTTAACGACCTGCCCGAGCTTTCCCGCTTGCAAACAGCCCTATCCGCCAGCGCAGAGCCGGAGGTACAAGATGGGCACGCCTAGCCGCAAGTCGCTGCAGGAAGCCCTAGAGGTGGCCAACCAGGAGATAGAGACACTCAAGGCCGGAGGCCAGTTGCTGTTCCGCGACCGCAACGACCTGCGTGAGGAGCTGGCCACGGCCCAGGCAGACAAGGCTGCCTACGTGCAGAACGCCGTCGACCTGCGCCAGCGAGTGGATGAGCTGCGCATCCAGCTGGGTCGACAAGCTGAACGGGACACCCTGCTTCGCGACCTGCTGTCCGATGATATTCCGCTGCGCGTCGCGGCGCGCATCGAAGCAGCCCTATCAGCCAGCGCAGATCAGAGCGCTGCCAAGTGTGTGTCGAGAGTGCACGACACGATGATGTTCCAGCGCCAGCCGTAATACTCACCCAGCTATAACCCCTACCCTTTTATCTCGCCGCGGACTGCAGCTGACCTTCAACCAGGTCCGCAGATGCCAAGCCGTGGGTGGCGATTACTCGCGCGCGACCTACGCCCCATGAAAGCGCTCGGGTCATGGATTCTCCAGGGCGGTTGTCATAGGCCTCTTCATGCAGAGGCAGGCCAGAGGGGTTGTAGATACCGATGAACAACTGAGTGGCACCGACCCGGGACAGCCGGACCTGCACATCAATGTGCGTTCCATCGCTCAGGTTTTCGTCATGCGAGCGGTGATGAAGATTTGGGTCTGCCCAATCCCAAAAAAGATCGCCTCGCTTTCTCATGGTTCCTCCAGATCCACCGGTCGAGTTGTACAGCCGTTAGACAAACATAACGGAACTCTCCGCCACTGCAACTGTATCGGCCGATTTTTGAGAAGTAGTCGGACCATCGGCGCGCTTGGTTGCGGAATCCATACACCCCTATCTATCAAAGCCGCCATGGAGCGGCCCTGGAGTAGTCATGCCTGAAGCAAAGGAACGCCCGATTCTGTTCAGCGGGCCGATGGTCCGCGCTCTGTTGGACTGTCGAAAAACGGTGACCAGACGAGCGCTCAGTGCCCGGGACCTCAAAGAGATCGAATACGCCGTGCGGCTGGGCGAGTGCCATGCCCTGCCGGCCCAGGGCGACTCCATGCACCCGAACGACGCCAGTTACTATGCGGAGCTCTGCCGCTTTGGGCTGCCTGGCGACCGCCTTTGGGTGCGCGAGACGCACAAGATCTCCACTGGCAAGGTTGGCGACCGCCAGGCATGCGTCCGCTACCAAGCCGACGGTGACTACCAAGCCAAGGTCTTGCCTCAGCCGGAAGCAATTGGCCCTCGCACTTTCGACCGAACCAGGCCGAGCATCCACATGCCGCGCTGGGCCTGCCGCATTCTCTTGGAGGTCACCGACGTGCGCGTCGAGCGACTGCAGGACATCAGCGACGACCAGGCCAAGGCCGAAGGCATGGTGTACACCGACTTCGGCACGCAAGAGCGGCCCGGCAAGGCAAGCATCGACAGCGGCAAAACTTTCCACCCGCTGAAGCCTCAGCAAGCGCCAGGCTGGCACGCTGGCGACGCAACGCACCCGGATCAGTGCCTTGATCGAGCCAGGTGGGCGTTCGCGAACCTCTGGGAAAAGATCAACGGTGAGAACAGCTGGGACGCCAACCCATGGGTCTGGGTCGTTGAGTTCAAGAGGATCGAGCCATGAGCCGCCTCGCCCTCTGCCTCCTGCTGCTGGCCGCCGGCGCCAGCGCAGACTCACTACCCCGTGGAGTGACTGTCTTCCACGACGACGACCGCGGTGCAACTTGCTGGCTGTATGAGCTGAGCAACCGGGGCGGCATCAGATGCATCCCCGACAGCCAGCTCAAGGCGCCGAACTGCGGCCCGGGCACCGAATGGCCTTGCGATGGAAGTGTGCATAGCGAGCGCCAGCTCTCCCCGCACGACACCCAACCCGAACCTACACCCGCTCAGGCGCCTGGGCGCTGGATTGATGAGAGGTATCAGCTGTGAAGAAGATCCGGGCTTACTTGAAGGCGATCATCTGGAAGACCAAGGCGTACAGACACATGCGCAGCCGCCTCGGTTGGGCGAGCTGGGAGATGGTCGACTCTCTGCATGAGACGTTCGGCGCCTGGCATCCCCATGATGCCATCGACGAAGACCTGAGCTATTGGGGCTAGCCATGACCGACCTGATCGAAGTGAAGACATCCGACCTGGTCGGCGAGCAGCTGGCCTGGGCAGTGGCCAAGGCCGAAGGCCTAGACGTGCTGCTGGAGCCGCCTCAGTACGGCAACCCCTGGCGGGTGTTCGTTCGGTTCGCCCGCGAAGTGACGGTGCGAGTCGAACGGTACGAGCCACAGTGCGACTGGGCTTGGGGCGGGCCGCTGATCACCAAGTATAGGATCGGCTTTGGCCTCTACTCGGACTCGTTTTTTGCCGTCACCGGGCTGGATGATATCGCGGGCGAAGCGGATGGCCTGACCCACCTAATCGCAGCCTGCCGCACCATCGTTGCCGCCAGGTTCGGGGATGCCGTCCAGGTGCCGAAGGAGCTGAGCCCATGAGCGCAGCTGCCAAGGTTCTTGACCCGTGCAGCGCCAGCCGCATGATGTGGTTCGACAAGCAAGACCAGCGCGCACTGTTCGGCGACATCCGCGACGAGGAACACCTGCTCTGCGACGGCCGGGTGCTCAAGGTTGAACCCGATGTGCTCATGGATTTCCGGCAACTGCCCTTCGAGGCCTCAACCTTCCGCCTGGTCGTATTCGACCCGCCACACCTCACCAGAGCAGGCGTGGATAGCTGGATGCGCGCTAAGTACGGGGTGCTCACCAACGACTGGCGAGAGGACATTCGCCAAGGATTCGCCGAGTGTTTCCGGGTGCTTGAACCCGAAGGGATCTTAATCTTCAAGTGGAACGAAACGCAGGTGCTCGTCAGCGAGCTGCTGGCCCTGACGGATCAAAAGCCCCTGTTCGGCCACAAGTCCGGCAAGCGCGAGAAGACGCACTGGATCACCTTTATGAAGCGCCCCGCAGCCTAACCCCTTCCCCTGCAACTCAAGCCCGCCGACATGCGCGGGCGAGGATGAACCGTGCCCGATATCACCGTGAAGTGCTCCAGGTGCCGCAATCAGCACAAGGAGAGCGAGCGCGTGCTCGCGCCCTGCAAGTGGCTCAAGGGAGCCAGCACGATGGTGTGCCCGCGCTGCCGGTGCACCAGCTACTACCGCGTTGAACATACCCCAGCAGCTTGACCACCAACCTGCCGCCGCCGGCGGCCCGGAGAACCACATGAACACGTATTTCCTGCTCATAGCCCAGTACGGTGGCCAGGCAATCATCCCGCTCGAGCGCGTGTGCCTCGACTATTTCTGCCACCTGACCCCGGAGAAGATGAAGGGCAAGGTCGCCCGGGGCGAAATCAACCTGCCGCTGGTCTGCATGGAGTCGAGCCAGAAGTCTGCCCGGGGCGTGCATCTGAACGACCTGGCCGCCTACCTCGACACCCAGCACGCAAAGGCCAAGTCCGAGCACGACAAGCTCATGGGTCGAGGCCTCAGACGGGTTTCTTGATCCTCTTCTGGGCCTCGATCACGGGGCCCGATATCACCCTCTCCAGCCATGGCCATCCTTTATAAGGGTCTCCATTCCCCCGCAGGTGCGTATAGCGCCGCATAGAGTTCCAATCCCGGTGACCGGAAACAGAGGCCACCTTCGGGATATCCCACCCCATTTCGAACAATCGACTGACGCCATCGTGGCGTAGGTCGTGAAAATGCAGGTCGTCAATTTCGAGAAAGTTGCAGGCACGCGTGAAGGCGGCAGACACCGACTTCGAGTTGTACGGGAACACCTCGGCCGCGACTCGCGGCATAGACTGTAGGATGCGCCAGGCCTCGTCGGGCATGTGGCACCAGATGTCGTTCCCGTACTTCTGGCCTGGGTTCTTCATATCGGTGATCAGCGCCGTCTGCTCCTTCTCGTTCAGGGCGTCCCAGCGGATCCGCGTGATCTCCTCCTGGCGGCGCGTCGAGAACAGCGCGAACACGGTGATGCGCACCATGTCGATCTCTTGCCTGCGCCGGTCGCGCATCTCGCTGAAGTAGGTCAGGATGCGGTCCAGTTCGCCCAGACTCGGCCGGCGGTTGCGCTCGCGGCTCTTGCCGACGGCGCCCATCTTGCGCAGCACGCGCCGCGCGTCGGCCATTGCCAGCGGGTCTATGTCGTATCCCCAGGCCGGCCGGGCGACGGACAGCACCGCACCCAGGTGCGCGAGGTCGTTACCAACCGTCTGCGCCTGGATGCCGTCAGTCTCCATCCGGTCCATGGCGTACTCGACCAGCTTCTGGCTGGTGACCGCGCTGTCGACCAGGTCGCCGAGCCAGGTTTGCTTGATGGCGTTGAGCGTTGCCCGCTTGGTCCGGCCCAGCGGCCGCAGCTTCTCGTACTGGTCGAGGTAGCGGTCGACCATTTCCCGGACGGTCACGCCGCCGCGAGTCGCCTTCTCGATCGCGCCCGGCTCATGGAGTTCGGCCTCGCGCTTTCTGATCCACGCCTGGGCAGTAGCCTTCCGGTCGAAAGTCTGGCTTTCCTGATAGACTGTCTCACCCTTCTTCATTATTCGGATCTGCGCTGTGTATGCGGCAGAGCCGTCCTTGCGCTTCCGGAGCGTGATGGATCCCATGGATTTTGCTACACGATGATTTTTGATTGCTACATTGTAGCAACGAGGTCCGGCGAATAAGCAAAAACAGTGGGAAATGGTAGTAAACGAGAGAATTGAAAATGTCGACGAAACAAGCAGAAAACCCCGCAACCCCAAGCAACACGGTAGTTAGGAGGTTTTCTGTTGCGCCGATGATGGACTGGACCGACCGCCACTGCCGCTTCTTCCTGCGCCTGCTCTCCCGCCACACCCTGCTCTACACCGAAATGGTCACCACCGGCGCCCTGCTCAACGGCGACGCCCAGCGCTTCCTGCAGCACGACGCCGCGGAGTACCCGCTGGCCCTGCAGCTGGGCGGTAGCGTGCCGGCCGACCTGGCAGCCTGCGCACGCCTGGCGCAGGCATCGGGCTACGACGAGGTCAACCTCAACGTCGGCTGCCCGAGCGATCGGGTACAGAACAACATGATCGGCGCTTGCCTCATGGGCCACCCTGCCCTGGTCGCGGACTGCGTGAAGGCGATGCTCGATGCGGTCGAGATCCCGGTGACGGTCAAGCACCGCATCGGTATCAATGGCCGCGACAGCTATGACGAGCTGTGCGACTTTGTCGGCCAGGTGCGCGACGCGGGCTGCCGCAGTTTCACGGTGCACGCGCGCATCGCGATCCTCGAGGGCCTGTCGCCGAAGGAAAACCGTGAGATCCCGCCGCTTCGCTACGACGTTGCAGCAAAGCTGAAGACGGATTTCCCGGACCTGGAGTTCGTGCTCAATGGCGGCATCAAGACGCTGGACGAGTGCGAGGCGCACCTGCAGACCTTCGATGGCGTGATGCTGGGCCGCGAGGCGTATCACAATCCGTATGTGCTGGCCGAGGTGGACCAGCGGCTGTTTGGCAGCGACGCGCCGGTCATCAGCCGCAGCGAAGCGCTGGCCAGGCTGCGCCCGTATATCGTGGCGCACCTGCAGGCTGGCGGCGCGATGCACCATATCACGCGGCATATCCTCGGCCTGGGCCAGGGCTTCCCCGGCGCGCGGCGCTTCCGCCAGATGCTGTCGGCGGACATCCACAAGACCCATGACCCGCTGGGGCTGCTCGACCAGGCCGGCGAATTGTTGCAAGGTCGTTAAGGGGAACCCAGGGCGCGCTTTCCACTCGTATACTGATCCTTCTCCCTACTGCCTCGTCGGCCCCTTGAGCGGCCGACAGGGCTGGGGTAATGTCGAGTCATTGCACAGGACAGAGCACGCCCATGACCTCCAAGCTGGAACAACTCAAGCAGTTCACCACCGTAGTTGCCGACACTGGCGACCTGGATGCGATTACCCGTCTCAAGCCGGTCGATGCCACGACCAACCCGTCGCTGCTGCTCAAGGCCGCTGCCATCCACGGTTACGCCGACCTGCTCAAGCAGGTGAAGGCGGACGCCAAGGGCAATGTGGACCTGGCCTGCGACAAGTTCGCGGTATCCGTGGGGTCAGGGATTCTCAAGGTCATCCCGGGGCGGATTTCCACCGAGGTGGATGCACGCCTGTCGTTCGATGAGCCGGCGCTGCTGGCCAAGGCGCACCAACTGATCGATCTGTACGAAGCTGCAGGCGTGGGCCGTGACCGCGTGCTGATCAAGCTGGCCTCGACCTGGGAAGGCATCCGCGCCGCCGAGAAGCTCGAGCGCGAAGGCATCCAGACCAACCTGACCTTGCTGTTCTCCTTTGCCCAGGCCCAGGCCTGCGCCGACGCAGGTGTGTTCCTGATTTCACCGTTCGTGGGCCGTATCTACGACTGGTACAAGAAAAGCACCGGCCAGGAGTACGTGGGCGCCGAGGACCCGGGCGTGCAGTCGGTCACACGCATCTACGACTACTACAAGGCCAATGGCTACGACACCGTGGTGATGGGTGCGAGCTTCCGCAACCTGGGTCAGATCGAGCACCTGGCCGGCTGCGACCGCCTGACCATCAGCCCTGAACTGCTGCAACAGCTCAGCGAAGACCAGGGCGACCTGCCGCGCATCCTCAAGCCCGGCAATGCGGGCGAACCGCGCCAGCAACTGAACGAGAGCCAGTTCCGCTGGGCGATGAACGAGGACGCCATGGCGACCGACAAGCTCGCCGAAGGCATCCGCCAGTTCGCGCGGGACCAGGAAAAGCTGGAAAAGGTAATGGCTGAAAAAGCCTGATACATATTGAGTTTGCCAGCAGCGGGCTGAATCCCCAGGATTTTCCACCCGCCACGCGCAGGAAGACATCGCGGGGCCCGTCGCAAGCCGACGTGCCCCGCGATTGCATTTACCCTCACCCGAGTCAACGATGTCGGATACCACCCCGCTCCCCCAGGTCCTGGCCGGCCCCGTGCTGCGTCGGCTGGAACCCACGCGCCTGGCCATCTGGCTGGTAGGTTCGCAACCGCTGCAACCCGCATTCATCCTGGAGCACCCGGACGTCCAGGCCTCCGTCGACTGCCAGGTGATCCCGGTGGGCGAGCGGGCGTTTGTTCACCTGCTCGACATCCAGTTCGCACAACCACTCCCGGTGGACGTCCAGCTCGATTACGACCTGATGCTGCCAACCGCCGAGGGCAGCGAGGGCATCGCACAATGGGCGCCCCACCTGCTCTATCCGGGCACCCAGCGCCCGAGCCTGGTGCTGCGCGGCCGCCTCGAACAGTTGCTCCACGGCTCGTGCCGCAAGCCGCATCATTCGGCCGCCGACGGGCTGCTGTGCGCTGACCGCCTGCTGCAAGATTGCCAACGCCCCGAGGAGCGCCCTGCCCTGTTGCTGATGACCGGCGACCAGGTCTACGCCGACGACGTCGCCGGGCCCATGCTGCGCGCCATCCATGGGTTGATCGAGCGCCTGGGGCTGTTCGGCGAGCAGCTGGAGGGAGCCCTGGTCGGCAACAGTGACGAGCTGTACCAACATCCGGCGTGCTATTACCACCGCGCCGACCTGCTGCCAGCGCTGGAGAGCAACAAGAGCCTGCGCGAGCGCTTCTTTGGTGGCACGCGCAAGCCGATTTTCACCAGCAGCAACGCCGACAACCATCTGGTGACCTTCGCCGAGGTCATGGCCATGTACCTGCTGGTCTGGTCACCGGTGCCGTGGACCCTGGTGCAGCCGAGCATGCCCAAGGGCCTCACTGCCAAGCGCCAGGAACGCTACCGCCAGGAGCAGCCGCTGATCGAGGCCTTCGTCGAGGGGCTGGGACCGGTGGCACGGGTGCTGGCGCATCTTCCCAGCCTGATGATCTTCGACGATCACGACATCACCGATGACTGGAACCTCTCGGCGCAGTGGGAAGAAACCGCCTACGGCCACCCCTTCTCGCGCCGGATCATCGGCAATGCCCTGCTGGGCTATCTGCTGTGCCAGGGCTGGGGCAATGATCCGGACCGCTGCAGGGGACTGGCCGAACAATGCCGGCAGCTAGGCCAGCAGGCGAAAAAGCATTGGCTGGACAGCCCGGCTCAGGATGCCTTGATCGAGGAGTTGCTGCGATTCCAAGGCTGGCAGTTCGAGCTGCCGAGCAATCCGCCCCTGCTGGTGCTCGATACCCGCACGCGGCGCTGGAGAAGCGAAACCAGCCTCAAGCGGCCTTCGGGCCTGCTCGACTGGGAAGCGCTGAGCGAGCTGCAACAGGCGCTGCTCGACCATCCTTCGGCGATCATCGTGTCACCCGCGCCGATCTTCGGCGTCAAGCTGATCGAATCGGTGCAGCAGGTATTCAGCTGGCTGGGCTTCGCATTGCTGGTTGACGCCGAAAACTGGATGGCCCACCGGGGCACGGCGCAGGTGATTCTCAACATATTCCGCCATTCGCGCACGCCGGGGCACTACGTGATCCTGTCGGGCGACGTGCACTACTCATTCGTCTATGAAGTGCGCATCCGCCATCGCCAGCGCAGCCCGCATCTTTGGCAGATCACCAGCAGCGGCATCAAGAACCAGTTTCCCAAGCGCCTGCTGGACACGTTCGATCGCCTGAACCGCTGGCTCTACGCGCCGCGCTCGCCCCTGAACTGGTTTACCAAGCGCCGTCGCATGGAGGTGGTGCCGCGCACGCCGAGCCACAGCCAGGCCGGCGAGCGGCTATGGAACAGCGCAGGCCTGGGTCAGGTTTTCTTCAACGAAGAGGGTCAGCCGGAACGGGTGCTGCAGCATAACGCCGATGGCAGGCCGGCCACCGAGTTTCCCCGGGCCGAGCAGCAATAGCAGATACTAGCGGGATCGGTCAGCTGCGCTCCAGCGCATGGACCAGGTCGTGGAAGGCTTCGCGGTTGGAGTCGTTCAGGCCCATGAGGATCCGATGCGCCTCGAGCACCTTGGAGCGCACGACATCTTCGTTCTGGTCCTGCGACGGCAGGTCGGTCAGGCACTCGGGGCAAGGGATCGGGCGGTCGACAATATTGAAAACCTGCTCGAAGCCCATGGACTGCAGGAGCCGGGAGATGTCGGGGTTGGTGGTCACCACGGTCGGCAGCAGGCCGACTTTCTGGCGCGACAGGATCGACAGCTTGGCCAGCAAGCCCAGCGTGGTGCTGTCGATGCTTTCGGTCTCGGTGAGGTCGATGACAATGGCCGAGAAATTCAGCGCGGTGAATATCTTCTCGATCGTCGCATCCAGCGCCGAACACAGGGTCAGGCGCACTTCACCCACGAATTTCAGAACAAAGGTACCGCTCTGCTCGGCGAACTGGATTCTACCGGTACTCATTGAAGGTTCCTGCTTAACACCAATAGGGCGATATCATCCGGCATCTCCCCAAGCGTAGCCAATCCGAATCGTTGGCGCAGCCCATCCAGGCAGCCCCCGGCGTCCTTGACGATCTCCGGCAATGACGCTTCCTTATCTTTGAGTGTGTCCCCAGGCAAAAGGTCCAGTACGCCATCCGACATCAGGCTCAGGCTGAACTGCTCTGGCAGTTCGAGCACATGGTCCTGGTAGGTGGCTTCCTCGAACAGCCCTACCGGCAGGCCGCGGCCCTCGAGGTAGCGCGTCTGGCCTGGGGTGTAGAGCACCGGCAGCGGCAGGTGGCCGCCTACGCTGTAGGTCAGCAGGCCGGTGTCTTCATCGATGACTCCGCCCACCATGGTCACATGCTTGCCCAGCTTGCAGTTGATCAGGCCGCGGTTGATATGCCCAAGCACCTCGGAGGGCTTGAACTCGCGCAGCTTGCTGCCGCGCTTGAATTCGAACAGCAAGCGGGTGGTCATGAACTTCAGCAGCACCGTGACGAAGGCCGACGATGCGCCATGGCCCGAGACATCGGCCAGGTAAAACGCAATCCGGCGGTCATCGACGCGGAAATAGTCGGTGAAATCGCCCGAAAGGTACAGCGACGGAATGATCTGGTGTTCGAACGCCAGGTCACCTGCGTGCCATGGGCTCTCGGGCAGCATGTTCATCTGCACCTGGCGGCCGGCGGTCTGGTCTTCCTGCAACAGGTGCAGGCTGGCCTCGAGCTCACGGTTGGCCGCTTCGAGTTTTTCGCGGTAGCGCTGGTTTTCGAGCACCAGCCGCGAGCGGTCGAGCGCGCGGCGCACCGAGTGTTCGAGCACCGCGAGGTCTTCCAGAGGCTTGATCAGGTAATCGGCAGCGCCCAGGCGCAAGGCCTCGACCGCATCGCTCATGACGCCTGCACCCGACACCACGATCACCGGCAATTGCGGCGCACGCTCGGTGACCTGGCGAATCAGCTCGAGACCGCCCATCTGGGGCATGCGCAGGTCGCAGATCACGAGATCGGGCTGCTGCGCTTCGAAGACCTGGAGGCCTTGTTGGCCGTTGCCGGCCTGGAGCACGCTGAAGCCGCTGTCTTCCAGATACGCGGCGAGGCTCGCACGGACCACGTCGTCGTCATCGATGATCAGCAGCGTTGCACTGGGTTTCTGCATGTGGGCAAACGGCGCCAGAAATAGGTTGGCGTAGCGGGTTCGGCGGGCCGACTCATGGCTACTGGAATTCTGTCTAGCCACTCTCTATCTGAGTTGTAGGACACTAATGCGTGTCCGGCAAATCACAGAGGTGCCCTGTAAGGCGCAGACGGTACTCCCATCCGCAGAGCGTTTCAAGCGCACAAGAGCAGTCTGGGGCTGGTCTTTGGCGGACAAATCGCCGGGAGTTATAAGAAAGGGAATTTCCGATACCTTATGAAAGGTCAGCATGAAGCAAGACCGGGCTTTTACAGGCATGTGCAGGTTGTTCGCATTCTCGAATAGCACCGGATGTTACAAAAAAAAGGCGGCCTGCCGGCCGCCTGGTGATCCGCTGGAAATCAGAAGTCGTCTTCGACTTCCCCATCCTTGACCCGGAACTCGCGGTTCTGCAGGTAGGCGTTGCGGATGAAGACGTACTTGTCGCCGCTGATCAGCTTCTCGGCCGAAAGCAGGCTGGCGCGCGTATCGACCACGTCGGTGGCGAGCACCGTGTTGCGGGTCGGCACATGATCGATGTAGCGGTACGGACGGGTGTAGGTATCCGGATACTTGGCGAAGGCATCGCGCACGGTACTCGGGCCCAGCAACGGGATGACCACGTAAGGACCGCTGTTCAGGCCCCAGTAGCCAAGGGTCTGGCCGAAGTCTTCATCGTTGCGCTGCAGGCCCATCCGGGTACCCACATCAAAGAAGCCACCCAGGCCGAAGGTGGTGTTGACGATCAGGCGCGCCGTGTCGACACCCGCCGCATGGGGCTTGAGCTGCAGCACGTTGTTGGCCAGGTTGGTGACGTCGCCCAGGTTCTGGAAGACGTTGTGGATACCGTCCTCGAGAAACTGCGGGGTCACGAACTGGTAGCCTTGCGCCAGCGGCTTGAGGGCATAGGTGTCGAGGACATCGTTGAACCTGAAGATCGGCCGGTTGACCGCCTCCCAGGGATCTTCCTCGGTGGCCGCCTGGGTGGCGGCCATGGGCGCTAGCAGTAAACCCGCGCAGACGCAGGCCTGGGTGACTCGCTCGATCACACCGGCGCCGATCCTACCCATAGATGTCTCTCCATCGAATTTCACGGTGGCAGGCGCCAATGCGCGCTGCAAGGAAGCCAGTATAAAGGCTCGCGTGCTGATAAACAGCGTTACATGGCATTGACAAGGATTTAGCAAATAAGTGTCAGACCGTCACCTGCCGGTAACAGACAGGCACTAGCCTCGGTGTATTTCACGTCAGGGATGCCGACATGCCAGAAATGCCCGCCCTCACCGCTGTGCTGTTCGGCTTGCGTGGCTGCCTGGTGCAGGCGGGCGAGGATACGCCCTCGCCCATTCCAGGCGCCCTGGATGCACTGGATGGGCTGCGCCGGCAGCAAGTGCCTTGCATCTGGGTCGATGAGCGTGACGCCTCCCAGGACCAGCGTCTGGCCCTGCCCGACTGGTTGACGGGACACCCGAGCAGTACATCCCCGTGGCCAGCCCCAGATGCCTGCTGGCAAGCCCTGATGTCCCTGGGCATCGAGCGGCTGGAAGGATGCGTGCTGGTCAGCGGCGAGCCGCGCCTGTTGCGGTCAGGGCTGAACGCCGGGCTCTGGACCGTAGGCCTTGCCGCGTGCACCCCCCAGTGCGGCCTGCCATTGAGCGAGTGGCAGGCCATGACCTGGCAGGAACAGGAACGCGTACGCGGGAGGTCGACGCTGGCGCTCTTCGAACTGGGCGTGCACTCGGTGATCGACCACTTCGAAGCCCTCGACACCTGCCTTGACGACATTGCCCAGCGTCGCCGCAAGGGCGAAAAGCCCTGATACATCCGGACTGATCCCCGTCATGCAAAGCGCAGCGGGCTGGATTACTCTGGAAGACATGCAAGAACCTTTGCGCAAGCGCCGAGGTCCATGCTTGTGACTATTCATAGAGGGAGAACACCCATGCCTGCCCGCGAACTGCAAGAGCAACTCGATAGCTTGCGCGAGCAACTGGAACGGAATCCGCCGCTGACGCTGGAAGAGCGGGATGACCTGCACAAGATGATGGAGCAGATCGAAGCACAGCTGAAACTGGAGGAAGCGACCCACGACAACAACCTGTCAGATGGAGTCAACCTGGCAGTCGAGCGTTTCGAGGCCAAGCATCCGGACCTCACCATCACCCTGCGCAATATCGCCACCTACCTGCACAGCATGGGCATCTGACCAACGCTGCCCACGCAAGGCAAAAGCCCCGTCGCTGGACGGGGCTTTCTCGTTACTGGCGTACCAACCGCTGGTTCGCCGGGTTGACCGGCCCAGTGCTGCGATAGGGGTTGATATCCAGTCCGCCGCGGCGCACATACCGCGCGTACACCGTCAGGTGCTCGGGCTCGAGCAGGCCCTTGAGGTCAAGGTAGATGCGCTCCACACACTGCTCATGGAAGTCCGCGTGCTGGCGGAAGCTCACCAGGTAGCCCAGCAGGCTGGCCGGATCCAGCGCCGGTCCCCGGTACTCGACAACCACGCTGCCCCAGTCCGGCTGGCCGGTGACCGGGCAATTGGATTTGAGCAGGTGGCTGTGCAGCGTTTGCTCGACAACCTGCGAGGCATCGCAACGCAAGAGCTCCGGCCGCGGCTGCTCATAATCGCTCACGCTGATATCCAGCTCATCGATGCACTGCCCCGGCAGGCCTGCAACGCCCTGCGCCTCGACCTCGGCCAGGGTACGGACGCGCACCCCCACCGGCTTGCCAGCGGCAGCCGACAGGTCTTTCTCGAGGCACGCCTGCAGGGCGGCCGTGGACTCGAAGGGGGTCTGGTTCAACGAGTTGAGGTAAAGCTTGAACGACTTGGACTCGATGATGTTGGGCGAATCGGCCGGGATGGCGAACTCACCGATCGCCACCACCGGCTTGCCCGACGGCAGCAGCCAGGACAGCTCGAAGCAGTTCCAGTAGTCGACACCCTGCCAAGGCAGGGTCTGTGCGGTGACGCCCAGCTCCGCCCACTTGGCGATGCGCGGGATGGGGAACAGCAAGGAGGGGGTGTAGGTGGAGACGTATTCGCTGGACTTGCCCAGCGGGGAATGTTCGGCAGCAGGATGCATGGGTCGGACCTGAAAAAGCGGATGCGCCTAGTCTAGCAATTTTGCATCCTGCCTTGGACCCTGTTGTTACTCAATGGTCAGAGGACCGACCATGCCGGCCTGGTAGTGCCCCGGCACATTGCAGGCGAACTCGATGGGCGCAGACTCGCTGAAAGCCCACGTCAGTTCGCCACGCTGACCCGGCTGCAGCAGCACGGTGTTGTCCGCGTGGTGCTCATGGCCGCCGTGACCGGTGAACAGCTTGCCTTGCATGGCGACCATTTCCTTCTGGTGCTCGACGTGCATGGCCTTGCTGCCCAGGTTGAATTCATGAGGCAGGTTGCCTTCGTTGACCAGCACGAAGCGAACGGTTTCCCCGGCCTTGACCTTCAGGCTGCCGGGCTCGAAAGCGATGTCCTTGAGCTTTACCTCGACGGTACGGGTGGCCTGGGACGCCGGGGCAGGCGCGCCGAAGCCATAGCCGTGCGAAGGGCTGGCAATACTGGACAGGCTGGCCAGCATCAGGGCGCTGGCGGTCAAGAGGTGTTTCATGAGTGGCTCACTCCGTGTCGGACAAAACAGTCTGCGGGGCTGGGCAAGCCCCTTGCGTCATTCATAGCGCAATGCGTATGCCGGCTCCACCTGCGACGCCCGCCACGCGGGATACAGGGTTGCCAGGAAACTCATCACCAGCCCTGCGGTGCAGATCAGTCCGACATCGCCCCACTGCAGCTCCGATGGCAGGCTGCTGATGAAGTACACGTCGGAGGTAAAGATATGCTGCCCACTGACCCGCTCCAGCCAGCCGACGATCTGGCTGACGTTGATTGCCGCGATCACACCCAGTACGCCACCGATCAGGGTCCCGACGATGCCGATCAGGCTGCCCTGGACCATGAACGTGCCCATGATCTGCGCAGGCGTGGCGCCGATGGTGCGCAGGATGGCGATGTCCGAGCCCTTGTCGTTGACCACCATGATCAGCGTGGCGATGATGTTGAACGCAGCCACGGCGATGATCATCATCAGCAGCAGGCCAATCATGGTCTTTTCCATCTTCATGGCACTGAACAGGCTGCCCTGGGTGTGCGACCAATCGTCCGCCAGGTAGCCCTGGCCCAGGCCCGAGGCAATGGCCTTGGACACCTGCGGCGCGGCATACAGGTCATGCAGCTTCAACCGCACGCCCTGCACCTGGCCAGGTGCCCAGCGCTGCATCTCACCGGCATCGGCGATATGGATATAGGCTTGCGAGCCATCCAGCTCGGCGCCGACCTTGAAGATGCCGACCACGGTCAGGCGCTGCATGCGCGGGGTAATGCCGCCGGGCGCCTTGCTGATCTCGGGAACGATCAGGGTCAGCTTGTCACCGGTGTTCAGACGAAA
Organism: Pseudomonas sp. JE3303; assembly: GCF_056312565.1. Lineage (NCBI taxonomy): Bacteria > Pseudomonadati > Pseudomonadota > Gammaproteobacteria > Pseudomonadales > Pseudomonadaceae > Pseudomonas > Pseudomonas sp. JE3303. The sequence goes on along the minus strand of NZ_JBWGIF010000008.1, from coordinate 213,584 downwards.
GCGCCGGGCCGTCAGCTCACCCAGTACTACGCCATACTCGCCGGGCTGCAGGGCCTGCAGCTTGCCCTGGACGATGTGCTGGCCAACGATCGAGACGTTGCCTTCTTCCGCTGGATCGATGCCGCTCACCTGGATCGGCTGCATCGCCCCCTTGTACGAGAGCATGCCTTCCATTTCGGTCAGCGGGGCAGCGGCCATTACCGCCGGGTTCTTCAGGGCGGCATCGGCAACGCCGCGCCAGTCCTGCAACGGCTGCTCGCCAAGAATGCTGGCATGGGGCACCAGGCCCAGGATGCGCGAGCTCATTTCACGCTGGAAGCCGTTCATCACCGAGAGCACCACGATCATCGCCAGCACGCCCAGGGACAGGCCGATCATCGAGGTCATGGAGATGAACGAGATGAAATGGTTGCGGCGCTTGGCGCGGGTGTAGCGGGCACCGATGAACAAGGGCAAGGGTCTGAACATGTACGAAAACACCCGATGAAGAAGGGGGACGGGGCGCCGACAGCGCCCCGTGGCGTTGATTCAGATCGGCACCAGCTGGCCGTCTTCCAGGCGCAGCACCCGGTCCATCTGACGCGCCAGGGCGAGGTCATGGGTAACCACCAGGAACGCGGTCTGCGAAGAGCTCGACAGTTCGCGCATCAGCTCCTGGATACCCTGTGCGGTGTGGTGGTCCAGGTTGCCAGTAGGCTCGTCGAGCATCACCAGGCCGGGACGGTTGACCAGGGCACGGGCAATCGCCACGCGCTGGCGCTCGCCGCCCGACAGCTCGGATGGTTTGTGGCTGAGCCGGTGACCCAGTCCCACACGCGTGAGCAGCGCCTCGGCACGTTCACGGGCCTCAGGGATCGCCGTACGGCCGATCAGGAGTGGCATGCACACGTTCTCGAGGGCCGTGAACTCGGGCAGCAGGTGGTGGAACTGGTACACAAAGCCCAAGGCGCGGTTGCGCAACAGGCCGCGGGCTCGCTCGTTCAGTGCCGACAACTCTTCGCCAGCCAGCCAGACACTGCCCTCGGTCGGGGTGTCCAGGCCACCCAGCAGGTTGAGCAAGGTACTTTTGCCAGAGCCGGAACTGCCGACAATGGCGACCCGCTCGCCAGGGTGCAGCTCAAGCTGCAGGCCGGCCAGCACCTGCACCGACTCCGGGCCCTCGTCGTAGGACTTGCCCAGGTTGCGGCAACTCAGTACGGCTTTATCACTCATGCGCGACTCACTCATAACGTAGCGCCTCTGCAGGCTGGGTGCGCGCCGCGCGCCAGGCCGGATACAGGGTGGCGAGGAAACTCAGGACCAGTGCCGCACCGCAGACCATCCACACGTCCTGGGCGATGATCTGCGAGGGCAGGTAATCGATGAAGTACACATCGGCATTGAGGAACTTGTGCCCGATCAGCTTCTCGATACCGGCGATCACTGCACTGACGTTCAGCGCCGCGATGATCCCTACCACGGCGCCGATGAAGGTGCCGACCACGCCGATCACCGTGCCCTGGACCATGAAGATCGCCATGATCTGCCCAGGCGTCGAGCCGAGGGTGCGCAGAATGGCGATGTCGCCCTTCTTGTCGTTGACCACCATCACCAGCGTGGAAATGATGTTGAACGCCGCCACCGCGACGATCAGCAACAGCAGCAGGCCGATCATGGCCTTTTCCATACGGATCGCCTGGTACAGGTTGCCATGGCTGCGGGTCCAGTCGCGGGCGTAGAACTCTTGCTCGCCCAGCTTCTGTGCGATGTCCCAGGCCGCACGCGGCGCCTGGAACAGGTCGTCGAACTTCAGGCGCAGGCCCTGTACCTGGTCGGGCTTCCAGCGATGCAGGCGCGACAGGTCGGAAAGATTGGTCAGGCCCAGGTAGCCGTCGATTTCACCCGCGCCGACATGGAAAGTGCCGACCACGGTGAAGCGCTTCATGCGCGGGAACATGCCGGCCGGGGTCACGCTCACCTCCGGGGCGACGAAGGTCAGCTTGTCGCCGACGCCCACGCCCAGCTTGGCCGCAGCCTTGTCGCCGATCATGATGCCCCACTCGCCCGGCGCCAGCTGTTCGAGCTGGCCCTGGAGAATGAACCGGTCGATGATCGACACCTGGCGCTCGCGCTCGGGGTCGATGCCGTTGAGCAGCACCTTGGACACCTTGCCTTCGTGCGTCAGCAGGCCCTGCATCTGGGTAAAGGGCGCCACCGCCTCGACCTGGGCGTTCTGCTTGACTTGCTCGGCAAGTGCAGGCCAGTTGTCGATGGGCTGGCCGGTTTCCAGCGTGGCGTGAGGGATCATGCCAAGCACCCGGGTGCGCATTTCGTGGTCGAAGCCATTCATGACCGACAACACCACGATCATCACTACCACGCCCAGGGCGAGGCCGATCATCGAGGTCAGGGAAATGAACGAGACGAAATGGTTGCGGCGCTTGGCACGGGTGTAGCGCGTACCGATGAATACGAAAAGAGGTCTGAACATGTCGGGGCTTGTTCGGATGAAAGGGGAACGTCCTTGTGGCGGGGCTTGATGAGCAGCTTTACACTCAGACCACCGCCGCTACCATGGGTTCGCCATGACGACATTGGATGAAGAAGATCGCCGCGAATACTACCGTATCGAGGACAGGATCGCACTGGAAATTAGCCCGCTGAGCGCGGCCGAAGGCCTTGAGGCAGACGTGTTGCAAGATGCGTCACCGCTGTTCAACCTGCTCAGTGAATTGCACCTGAGCGAGTTCGAGTCCCAGCATCTGTTGCGCCAGCTCAGCGACAAGGACCGTACCCTGGCGGCGTTTCTCAAGGCCCAGAACAAACGTATCGACCTGCTCAGCGCCGTGGTCGCGCAGACACTGCTCGGGCAGATCGGGGAGCCGCGTGCGGTGGTGCTGTCCGAAGGCGGCGTCGAATTCGCGCAAGCCCAGGCCGTTGCCCCCGGCACGCGCGTGGCGGTGAAAATGGTGCTGATGCCCCAGGCGCTCGGCTTGCTGCTGCGTGCCAGGGTCGTGCACTGCGACGCCCGCCCGGATGGCCAGTTCGAGGTCGGTACCGAATTCATCGAAACCAGCGATGCCCAGCGCCAACTGCTGGCCCGCTACATCCTGCAGCGCCAGCAACAGCAGCGCCGCCAGGCATTGGAACAGAGCGCCCCCTGAGCCTCATCACATCTTGAAGGAACGAACGTGACCCTGATTTACGGCCACCGTGGCGCCAAGGGCGAAGCCCCCGAAAACACCCTGACCAGCTTTCGCCAGTGCCTGGAGCACGGCGTGCGCCGATGCGAGCTGGACCTGCACCTGTCGGCCGACAACGAGCTGATGGTGATCCATGACCCGACGCTCAAGCGTACCACCGGCCGGCGCGGCAAGGTGGTCGAGCACAGTGCCGCCGACCTTGCCCTGATCGATGCACGCAAGGGCGGGCCGGGCTGGGTACAGCCCTGCCCTATTCCGCGTCTTGAGGAACTGTTCGAGAAATGCGACTTCGAGCACTGGCAGCTGGAGGTCAAGAGCGCCTCGCGCACCCGTGCTGCCACCACGGTCCTGGCCATTCGGGAAATGGCCCAGCGCTTTGGCCTGCTCGATCGCATCACCATCACCTCGAGCTCGCGCGAGGTGCTGGCCGCGGCGCTTGAGCTGACCCCGGACATTGCCCGCGGCCTGGTTGCCGAGTACGCCTGGCTCGACCCGCTGAAGGTCGCGCAGAACTACGGCTGCAACATGCTCGCCCTGAACTGGACGCTGTGCACGCCAGAGCGCCTGCTCAAGGCGCAGCGCCAGGGCTTGCACGTGTCGGTCTGGACAGTCAACGAACCGGCGCTGATGCGCAGGCTCGCTGACTTCGGCGTAGACAGCCTGATTACAGACTTTCCCGGTTTGGCCAGTACCACCCTTGGGAAGGGCTGAAATCGTTCTCCCCGGCCGGCTCAGGCCACCGGCCGGAGCCGCTCAAAAAAGCCGGTTGAGGCCGTCGTAGGCGGCAACCCTGTAGGCCTCGGCCATGGTCGGGTAGTTGAAGGTGGTGTTGACGAAATACTTCAGGGTATTTCGATCACCCGGCTGATCCATGATCGCCTGGCCGATGTGCACGATCTCCGAAGCCTGGTAGCCAAAGCAGTGCACGCCCAGGATCTGCAGCGTCTCGCGATGGAACAGGATCTTCAGCATGCCCTGGGGCTCACCGGCGATCTGCGCGCGCGCCATGCTCTTGAAGAACGCCTTGCCCACTTCGTAAGGCACCTTCGCCTGGGTCAGCTCCTGCTCGTTCTTGCCGATCGAGCTGATTTCCGGAATGGTGTAGATGCCGGTCGGCACGTCGTTGACGAAGCGCCAGCTGCCGTTGTCGACGATGCTGCCAGCGGCGGAGCGGCCCTGGTCGTGGGCGGCACTGGCCAGGCTCGGCCAGCCGATCACGTCACCGGCGCCATAGATGTTCGGCACCGCAGTGCGGTAGGCCTCGTCGACCTCGATCTGGCCTCGGCTGTTGACCTTGATGCCGATGTTTTCCAGGCCCAGCTTGTCGGTGTTGCCGGTACGGCCGTTGCACCACAGCAAGGCATCGGCCTTGATCTTCTTGCCCGACTTGAGGTGCAGGATCACCCCGTTGTCCAGCCCTTCGACCCGCTCGTACTCCTCGTTGTGGCGTACGGTAATGTTGTTGTTGCTGAAGTGATAGCTCAGCGCCTGGGAGATTTCCGAATCCAGGAAGCTCAGCAGCTGGCCGCGGTTGTCGACCAGCTCGATCAGCACGCCCAGGCCGCTGAAGATCGACGCATACTCGCAGCCGATGACCCCGGCGCCATAGACGATCAGCTTGCGCGGGGTGTGGCCCAGGCTGAGGATGGTGTCGCTATCGTAGATACGGGGGTGATTGAAGTCGATGTCGGCCGGACGATAGGGGCGCGAGCCGGTGGCGATGATGATGTGCTTGGCCACCAGCTTCTCGACCACACCGTTGGGGCAGACCACTTCGATGGTCTGCTCGTCGGCAAAGCTGCCGGTACCGATGAACACGTCCACTCGGTTGCGGGCATAGTAGCCAGTGCGCGAGGCCACCTGCTTGGAGATCACCTTCTCGGCGCTCTTGAGCACGTCCGGGAACGAGAACCAGCGCGGGTCACCAATGGCCCGGAACATCGGGTTGGTGTTGAACTGCATGATCTGGCGGACCGAGTGACGCAGGGCCTTGGACGGGATGGTACCCAGGTGGGTGCAGTTGCCGCCGACCTGACGGCGGCTGTCGACCATCGCGACCTTGCGCCCTGCTTTGGCGGCATTCATTGCCGCACCTTCTCCGGCCGGGCCGGAACCCAGCACCACTACGTCGTAGTTGTAGACAGCCATGCGTACTCCTTCAGAACTGGCCCGCGGGCCTGAGTGGCCGGCGGGGCGCGATCATGCCGCCTGTGGCGTCATGAAAAAATTCGGGTGCAGTCTAATCAAGCGTGAACGCCGCGCACATTAACCCTTGGTCGCGTCGTAGGCTATTTTCGCGTGCACTACATGCCTTGGGCAGACATCAAGTTGTCCAGAAAAACAAGGCGGCATATTGTCCCGGAAAAGCGCGAATGACACACCAAAAAAAACGGGAGCCTTCAGGCTCCCGTCTCTCTTCACGTTGAACGCTTACTGCGGAAATGCCGGCGGGTTCACGCCCGACATGTCTTCCATCACACGCACCACCTGGCAGCTGTAACCGAATTCGTTGTCGTACCAGACGTACAGTACAACGCGGTTGTCATTGCAGATGGTCGCTTCGGCGTCGACGACACCGGCGTGGCGCGAGCCGACGAAGTCGGTGGAGACCACTTCCTGGGAGCTCACGTAGTCGATCTGCTTGTGCAGATCGGAATGCATGGCGGTCTGGCGCAGGTACTCGTTGATCTCTTCGCGCGAAGTGGCCTTCTCGAGGTTCAGGTTGAGAATGGCCATGGACACGTTCGGCGTCGGCACGCGGATGGCGTTGCCGGTCAACTTGCCCTTGAGCACTGGCAGTGCCTTGGCGGCTGCAGTGGCAGCACCGGTTTCGGTGATGACCATGTTCAGCGGCGCGGCGCGGCCACGACGGCTGCCCTTGTGGAAGTTGTCGATCAGGTTCTGGTCGTTGGTGAACGAGTGAACGGTTTCGACGTGACCATTGATGATGCCGTACTGGTCATTGACTGCCTTGAGCACCGGCACGATGGCGTTGGTGGTGCAAGAGGCGGCCGAGACGATCTTGTCGTCAGCGGTGATCTCGCCATGGTTGATGCCATGAACGATGTTCTTCAGCGCGCCCTTGCCAGGTGCGGTGAGGATCACACGGGCGGCGCCCGGGCAGGCCAGGTGCTGGCCCAGGCCGTCGGCGTCACGCCACACGCCGGTGTTGTCGACGATCAGCGCGTTGTCGATGCCGTACTGGGTGTAGTCGACTTCGCTCGGGCTCTTGGCGTAGATCACCTGGATCAGGTTGCCGTTCGCGGTGATGGTGTTGTTGGCCTCATCGATGGTGATGGTGCCATCGAAAGGACCATGCACCGAGTCGCGGCGCAGCAGGCTTGCGCGCTTGACCAGGTCGTTCTCGGCGCCCTTGCGCACGACGATGGCGCGCAGCCGCAGGCCGTCGCCACCACCGGTCTTCTCGATCAGGATGCGCGCCAGCAGGCGGCCGATGCGGCCGAAACCGTACAGCACGACGTCGGTGCCCTTGCGCGCGCCGCCGTTCTGCTTGCCGACCACGTCAGCCAGCTCTTCACGGACGAACTGCTCGGCGCTGCGGCCGTTGCCCTGTTCCTTGAACTTGCTGGCCAGCTTGCCCAGGTCGACCGAAGCGGCGCCCAGTTTCAGCTCGCTCATCGCCTTGAGCAGGGGGAACGTCTCGTGGACGGACAGCTCGGTCTCGTCAGCCTGGCGGTGACGGGCAAAGCGGTGCGCCTTGAGGATCGAGATCACCGAACGGTTGATCAGGCTGCGGCCATAGATCGAGCTCACCACATTGTTATTGCGGTAGAGCTGACCGATAAGCGGGATCATCGCTTCCGCGAGTGCTTCACGATCAATCCACTCACCAAGACACTGGTCGGGCTTCTGAGTCACGGGAACCTTCCACATGTAGGGACAGAAAAAAGGGGCTACATTATGACTTCCCTCAACGGTTCGGGCAATGCGCGCCTATCGCCACCAGCAAAGCCTGCCGCAACCTCCTCGCAAACCTGACAGCACGCCCCCTGGCCCGGTACAATCGACCTCTTTGCCGCAACGTTGGAGTTCCACCTCCCGTGTCTGTACTGCGCTTACCGAACCTGCCGGCAACCGCTGGCAAACAAACCTGGGGCAGCCTTCCGGGCGCCGCCCTGACCCTGGCCATCGCCGAAGCCGCCAGCAGCGCCAAGCGCTTCACCTTGCTGCTGACCGCCGACAGCCAGGCCGCCGACCGCCTTGAACGGGAGCTGCGCTTCTTCGCTCCTGACCTGCCGGTACTGCCTTTCCCGGACTGGGAGACCCTGCCCTACGACCTGTTCTCGCCGCACCAGGACATCATTTCCCAGCGTATCGCCAGCCTGTACCGGCTGCCGGAGCTCGAACACGGGATCCTGGTGGTGCCGATCACCACCGCCCTGCACCGCCTGGCGCCGACGCGCTTCCTGCTCGGCACCAGCCTGGTGCTGGACATTGGCCAGAAGATCGACGTCGAGCAGATGCGCACGCGCCTCGAGGCCAGCGGCTACCGCTGCGTCGACACGGTGTACGAGCACGGCGAATTCGCCGTGCGCGGGGCCTTGATCGACCTGTTCCCCATGGGCAGCAAGCTGCCCTACCGTATCGATCTGTTCGACGACGAGATCGAGACCCTGCGCACCTTCGATCCCGAGACCCAGCGCTCGATCGACAAGGTCGACTCGATACGCCTGCTGCCGGCCCGCGAGTTTCCGTTGCAGAAGGAAGAGGTCACCCGCTTCAAGGCGCGGTTCCGCGAGCGCTTCGATGTGGACTTCCGCCGCAGCGCGATCTTCCAGGACCTGGCCAGCGGCATTATCCCGGCCGGCATCGAATACTACCTGCCGCTGTTCTTCGAAGAGACCGCGACCCTGTTCGACTACCTGCCCCAGGACACCCAGGTGTTCTCCCTGCCAGGGGTCGAGCAGGCGGCGGAGCATTTCTGGAATGATGTGCGCGGACGCTATGAAGAACGCCGCGGCGACCTGACTCGGCCGCTGCTGCCACCTGCCGAGCTGTTCATGCCGGTCGAAGACTGCTTCGCACTGCTCAAGCAGTGGCCGCGCGTAGTGGTCAGCCCGGAGCCGCTGGATGCCGGCAGTGGCCGTCAAAGCTTCCCGGCCAGGCCATTGCCCAACCTGGCCATCGAGGCCAAGGCCAACCAGCCGCTTGCCGAGCTGGCGGGCTTTCTCGACCAGTTCCCCGGCCGCGTACTGTTCACCGCCGAATCGGCGGGTCGCCGCGAAGTGCTGCTCGAACTGCTCGAACGCCTCAAGCTGCGCCCGAAGACTGTCGAAGGCTGGACCGATTTCATCACCGGCAGCGAGCGCCTGGCGATCACCATCGCACCACTCGATGACGGCCTGGTGCTGGACGATCCGGCGCTTGCGCTGATTGCCGAGAGCCCCTTGTTCGGCCAGCGCGTCATGCAGCGCCGGCGCCGCGAAAAGCGTGGGGAAGTCGCCAGCGACGCGGTGATCAAGAACCTCACCGAACTGCGCGAAGGCGCTCCGGTCGTGCACATCGACCATGGCGTGGGCCGCTACCTGGGCCTGGCAACCCTGGAAATCGACGACCAGGCCGCCGAGTTCCTGACCCTGGAGTACGCCGAGAACGCCAAGCTCTACGTCCCGGTGGCCAACCTGCACCTGATCGCCCGCTATACCGGTACCGACGACGCCCTTGCCCCACTGCACAGGCTCGGCTCCGAGGCCTGGCAGAAAGCCAAGCGCAAGGCAGCCGAACAGGTCCGCGACGTGGCCGCCGAGCTGCTCGACATCTATGCCCGCCGCGCCGCCCGCAAGGGCTATGCCTTTGCCGATCCGGCCGGCGACTACGCCACGTTCAGCGCAGGCTTCCCTTTCGAGGAAACCCCCGACCAGCAGAACGCCATCGAGGCCGTGCGCGACGACATGCTCGCCGCCAAGCCGATGGACCGCCTGGTGTGCGGCGACGTGGGCTTCGGCAAGACCGAAGTGGCCATGCGGGCGGCGTTCATTGCCGTGCACAGCGGCCGCCAGGTGGCGGTACTGGTGCCTACCACCCTCCTCGCCCAGCAGCACTACAACAGTTTCCGCGACCGCTTCGCCGACTGGCCGGTAACTGTCGAGGTAATGAGCCGCTTCAAGTCGGCAAAGGAAGTCAACGCCGCCGCCGCGGAACTGGCCGAAGGCAAGATCGACATCCTGATCGGCACCCACAAGCTGCTGCAGGACGACGTGCGCTTCAAGGACCTGGGCCTGGTGGTGATCGACGAAGAACACCGCTTTGGCGTGCGCCAGAAAGAGCAGCTCAAGACCCTGCGCAGCGAGGTGGACATCCTCACGCTCACCGCCACGCCGATTCCGCGGACGCTGAACATGGCCGTGGCCGGCATGCGCGACCTGTCGATCATCGCCACGCCGCCTGCCCGACGCCTGTCTGTGCGCACCTTCGTCATGGAGCAGAACAAGAGCACGGTCAAGGAGGCCTTGCTGCGTGAACTGCTGCGCGGCGGCCAGGTGTACTACCTGCACAACGACGTCAAGACCATCGAGAAATGCGCCGCCGAGCTCGCCGAACTGGTGCCCGAAGCACGCATCGGCATCGGCCACGGACAGATGCGCGAGCGCGACCTCGAGCAGGTGATGAGCGACTTCTACCACAAGCGCTTCAACGTACTGATCGCCTCGACCATCATCGAGACCGGCATCGACGTGCCAAGCGCCAACACCATCATCATCGAGCGCGCCGACAAGTTCGGCCTGGCCCAGTTGCACCAGTTGCGTGGCCGGGTCGGGCGCAGTCACCACCAGGCCTATGCCTACCTGCTGACCCCCGCGCGCCAGAAGGTCAGCGCGGACGCTGAAAAACGCCTCGAAGCCATCGCCAACACCCAGGACCTGGGCGCAGGCTTCGTGCTCGCCACCAACGACCTCGAAATCCGCGGCGCAGGCGAGTTGCTGGGCGAAGGCCAGAGCGGGCAGATCCAGGCCGTCGGTTTCACGCTGTACATGGAAATGCTCGAACGGGCGGTCAAGGCCATCCGCAAGGGCACCCAGCCGAATCTCGACCAGCCGCTTGGCGGTGGCCCCGAGATCAACCTGCGCCTGCCGGCGCTGATTCCCGAGGACTACCTGCCCGACGTGCATGCCCGCCTGATCCTGTACAAGCGCATCGCCTCGGCAGTGGACGAAGAAGGTCTCAAGGACCTGCAGGTCGAGATGATCGACCGTTTCGGGCTGCTACCCGATCCCACCAAGAACCTGGTGCGCCTGACGCTGCTCAAGCTGCAGGCCGAGAAGCTCGGCATCAAGAAGGTCGATGCCGGTCCCAACGGCGGCAAGATCGACTTCGAGGCCGAGACTCCGGTCGAGCCGCTGACGCTGATCAAGCTGATCCAGGGCCAGCCCAAGCGCTACAAGTTCGAGGGCGCGACCCAGTTCCGCTTCATGGTGCCGATGGAGCGCGCCGACGAACGTTTCAATACCCTTGAGGCGCTGTTCGAGCGCCTGACACCCGCGTCTGCCTGAAGGAAGATCCATGCGTGCCATCCGTTACCTGACCCTGTCACTGGCGCTGTTCGCGCCAGCCGCCTTCGCCGAAGGCCTGTATCAGGTGGAAATGATCCTGGTACGGCAGAACGCCGTACCCGCGATCACCAGCCCCTTCGCTCCCGAAGACTGGAGCGCTGGCGCGGCGCGCCTGGCCAAGGAGGCCGTGCAACCGACCACCCTCGCGGACGAAGTCACGCGCCTGCAGGCCACACCCAGCTACACCGTGCTGCTGCACAAGGCCTGGCGGCAGCCCGTGGGCAGCGAGCCGGTGCGCATTGCCCTGGGAGAAGGCGAAGAGCAGTTCGGGCACTTTCCAATCGAAGGCGTCCTGAGTCTGGTACAGGGGCGCTTCATCGGTGCCGAGGCGACCTTCTGGGTCAACCAGCTCGACGGCAACGGGCGCGTGCTGCAAAGCGAGCAATTCAGGCAGAGCAACAGCACCCTCAAGACCGGCCAACTGACTTTCCTGGACGGGGGTCACCTCGGGCTGCTGCTCAAGGTGGCCCCTGTCGGGGCGCGCAAGATCCCGACGCTGGACCCCGAGATGATGGAGCAGTGATGTGAAGCAGAGCGAAGCGCAGATCCATGTGCGGGGCAGCGATGGCTGGGCCGCCTGCTTCGAGCGCCGGACCCGTGACCGGGGCTGGGAGTACAAAGCGCTGGGCCGAGTGCAGATCCAGTCCATCGATGACCGGGTGATCCATGCGCTGTGCACTGGTTCTGGCGGCGAGCGCTATCGCCAGCAGGTCACCCTTGGTCCGGAAACGGACCGCATGGACGTGCAAGGCACCTGCACCTGCCCGGTCAGGCGCAACTGCAAGCACTGCGCAGCCGTGCTGTTCGAGCTGCAACGGGGCCCGGACTACCCCGAGGGCCATCAGGTCTCGACGCAGGCGGGCGCTGGCGCGCCATTGACGCCTGACCTGCAGGACTGGATGACCCTGCTGGAGACTCCCGTCGAGCCCACGGCCTCCATCAAGCCGGAAACCAAGGGCCGGGCTTTGTACTACCGCCTGGTGGCGAACCGTGACTTCTGCTACCTGAGGGTGCTCAAGGGCACTCGCCAGGCCGACGGCGAGATCAACTTCGGCAAGATCAGCTCGTTCAATGAGCTGATCTACTACCCGCCCCGCTACGTGACCGAGGCTGACACACGCCTGCTCAGGCAGATTGAAGCCCGCCGGCCCAGCGGCGGCATGCCTGACATGGTGAACCTGCGCGATGCGTGGGGAGCCGAACTGCTCGACGCCGCGCTGGCCACCGGACGGCTACTGTTCGAGAACTCCGCGGCGAGCCTGTCTCCCGGCCCCGACTGCGCGGCCGAATTTCGCTGGGTGCGGCTGGACAACGGCAACTACCGAGGCGTGTGGCACATCGACAACCGTGCGACCGTTGTCGTACCGCTGGAGCCGTTGTTCTACATCGACGAGGAACGGAACACGGCAGGCAGGCTGGTCCACGCCCTGGACCCATTCATTGCCAGCTCCCTGTCGATTGCCCCGGATGTACCCGAACACCTCGTGGTGCCGCTCAGCCATCGCCTCAATTCTCTCGACCGCCAGGTACCCACGCCCGCGACAGTGCGCAGCGAGGACCTCGACGGCATCACGCCCGTCGCGCACCTGTCCCTGGGCAGTCTCGAGTTCAGCGCCTACATGCCCAAGACCGGCCGCATGCAACGCCAGTTGCAACACCGTGCCGCGCTGGCCTTCGACTACGACGGCCTGCGTGCCACAGGGAATGACGACAAACCCGTGACCCGCGTGCGCGATACTCTCAGCCAGCGCATTCCGCGCCAGCCGGGCGCCGAGCAGGCCTTGCGCAAGACCCTGCGCGACCTCGGATTCAAGCCCGCGACCCGCCAGAGCAAGGCCCTGCCCGACAGCGCCGGCGAGATGTTCCAGCTGCCCGATGACGAAGCCTGGCTGCGCTTTGCGCGCAACGACTTGCCACGCCTGCGCGAGGCCGGCTGGAAGATCGATGCGCACCGGGACTTTGCCTTCAACCTGCAGGAGGTGGACGACTGGTACGCCACGCTCGACGAAGCGCCGGGCCATGAGTGGTTCGACCTGGAGCTGGGGATCGAGGTCAATGGCCAGCGTCACAGCCTGCTGCCGATCATCCTCCACCTGTTGCGCAGCAGCCCTGAACTGCTGCGGCCATCGGAGCTCGCCAGGCGCAGCGACGACGAGCACCTGCTGATCGACCTGAACCGCGCCCGCCACGACAGTCCGGCCTTGCGCGTGGCACTGCCCTACGGGCGGATCAAGACAGTGATGAAGACGCTCGGCGAGCTGTACCTGGGTGATGACAGCAGCGGCCCTTCCCTGCGCCTGCCGACCGCCGATGCGCCGCGCCTGAACAACATCGAATCCCTGCCCCTGCAATGGGAAGGAGGCGCCCGGGTGCGCGACCTCGGCCGTCGCTTGCGCGATGCGCGCGAGTTGCAGGTCGAGCCACCGGCAGGGCTCAACGCCACCCTGCGCCCCTACCAGCAGCAAGGCCTGAACTGGCTGCAAGCCCTGCGCGAGCTGGGGATCGGCGGCATCCTGGGCGACGACATGGGCCTGGGCAAGACCTTGCAGACCCTGGCGCACCTGCTGCTGGAGAAACAGGCCGGGCGCCTGCAGCATCCTGCGCTGGCGGTCATGCCGACCAGCCTCGTGCCCAACTGGCTCGACGAAGCCCAGCGCTTCGCCCCCGAACTGCGCGTACTGGCACTGCAGGGCGCTGGCCGCAACAAGCATTTCAACACGCTGCACGATTACGACCTGATCCTGACGACTTATGCCCTGCTCCCACGCGACGTGGCCCACCACAAGGCGCAGCCCTGGCATGTGCTGGTGCTGGATGAAGCGCAGAACATCAAGAATGCCAATAGCAAGGCCGCTCTGGCCACCCGCGAGCTGACCGCCAACCAGCGCGTGTGCCTGACGGGCACGCCGATGGAAAACAACCTGGGCGAGCTTTGGTCGCTGTTCCACTTCCTGATGCCCGGCTGGCTGGGCGACAGCAAGCGCTTCACCCAGGACTACCGCACGCCGATCGAACGCCATGGCGACCGGGAGCGCATGGCTCATCTGGCCAGCCGTATCCGTCCATTCCTGCTGCGCCGCACCAAGGAGCAGGTAGCCAGCGAACTGCCGCCCAAGACCGAGATGGTGCACTGGGTCGAGCTCAGCGACGCGCAGCGCGACACCTACGAGACCGTACGGGTGGCAATGGACGAGAAAGTCCGCAGTGAAATTGCCCGCAACGGGGCGGCGCGCAGCCAGATCGTGATCCTCGACGCACTGCTGAAGCTGCGCCAGGTGTGCTGCGACCTGCGGTTGGTCAAAGGAGTCGAGGTCAAGAGTTCGCAGACCGACAAGGGCAAGCTCGGCAGCCTGCTTGAAATGCTCGAAGAGCTGCTCAGCGAAGGCCGCCGGGTACTACTGTTTTCCCAGTTCACCGCGATGCTGGCGCTGATCGAGCAGGAACTGCAGAAACGCGAGGTGCGTTATAGCCTGCTGACCGGCGACACCCGTGACCGCCGCGCGCCGGTGCAGGAATTCCAGAAGGGCGACACCCGCGTGTTCCTAATTAGCCTCAAGGCTGGCGGCACCGGGCTGAACCTCACCGCCGCCGATACCGTCATCCACTACGACCCCTGGTGGAACCCGGCCAGCGAGAACCAGGCCACCGACCGCGCCTACCGGATCGGCCAGGACAAACCGGTATTCGTGTTCAAGCTGATCACCCGCGGGACAGTCGAGGAGAAGATCCAGAAGCTGCAACAGGAGAAGGCGGCACTGGCGGCCGGACTGCTCGACGGCGGCCAGTCAGGGCAATGGCGGATGGAAGACGACGAGATCGAAGCCCTCTTCGCCCCCCTGCCCGGCAAGCGGGCCGGCGCGAAGTAATGGGCAATGCCGTCACGCCGGGAGCCGCGCTCGCTCAGTCCACCAGCTGCGCGTCCTTCAGCGCACCGAGGGCCTCAAGCCAGCGCGGCTGCTGGCGGTAATCGGTCCGCGCGAAACCTTGCCCACGCATCTGCACGATCCGCGGCGAAGGCTGTACCTTCAGCCGCTGCGCAGCGCTCAGGGCCAGCTCCGCCGCGGCCCGGTCATTGCACACCAACCCCATGTCGCAGCCTGCACTGAGCGCCGCCTCGATACGGCTGGCGGCATCTCCGACCACGTGCGCACCCGCCATCGACAGATCGTCGCTGAAGATCACGCCCTTGAAGCCCAGCTCGCCACGCAGGATCTCCTGCAGCCAGCGGCGCGAGAAGCCGGCGGGCTGGCTATCTACCTGCGGGTAGATCACATGCGCGGGCATCACCGCCGCCAACTGGCCACTCAAGCGCGAGAATGGCAGCAGGTCGGCCTGGCGCAACTGCTCAAGGCTGCGCTCGTCGGTAGGGATGGCCACATGGGAGTCCGCCTCGGCCCAACCGTGTCCAGGGAAATGCTTGCCGCACGCTGCCATGCCCGCGGCATTCATGCCGCGGATAAAAGCCCCGGCCAACTGCGTGGCGATCTCGGGGTCGCCCTCGAAGGCGCGGCTGCCGACCACGGCGCTGCGCTGGTGATCCAGATCCAGTACCGGCGCAAAGCTCAGGTCCAGGCCCACAGCCAGCACTTCGGTCGCCATGAGCCAGCCGCACTGCTCGGCCAGGGTCTCGGCGTTGTCGTTGTCGGCAATGGCGCGCATCGCAGGCAGACGCACAAAGCCCTGGCGCAGCCGCTGGACCCGGCCGCCTTCCTGGTCGACCGCCAGGATCAGCTCGGGGCGTATCGCCCGGATCGAGGCGCACAGCTCACGCACCTGGCGCGGGCTCTCTATATTGCGGGCAAAGATGATCAGGCCGGCCACCTCGGGCTGGCGCAGCAACTGCCGGTCCTCGGCGGTCAGCCAGGTACCGGCGATATCCACCATCAGGGAGCCTTGCAGGCTGACGGTCATAAGTGATCCTTCAAGTTCAGGTAGGGCCTTCAGGCCTTGGCCGGGGCCGACGAGCTGGCGGATTTGCCGCGTGGGCGCAACTGGGCCGCGGCCATCGCCTCATGGGTGACGCCGCTGTCGGCACGCATGCCGGCAGCCAGGAACGGCACCATCAGGCGCATGACTTGTTCGATGGAAGTGTCGACGCCAAAGTCGGTTTCGGAGATGGCCCGCAGCGCCTTGATGCCGGACATGCTGAACGCCGCGGCGCCAAGCATGAAATGCACGCGCCAGAACAGCTCCAGGGGAGGAATGCGCGGGGCCGCCTCGTTGACCAGCAGCATGTAGCGGCGGAACACCTTGCCGTACATGTCTTCAAGGTACCGCCGGAGATGGCCTTGGCTCTGGCTGAAGGCCAGCCCCAGCAGACGCATGAAGATGGACAGGTCGTTGCCACTGCGCGGCTGCACCGCCAGGGCTTGCTCGACCAGCATCTCCAGCAGCTCTTCAAGCGATGGCTTGAGCTCCGGACGTGCCTGGCGGCGCTCGAGTTCGCGCTCTAGGCTGGTGCAGAACGGACCGAGGAAGCGCGAGAACACCGCCTGGATCAGGGCCTTCTTGGAGCCGAAGTGGTAGTTCACCGCTGCCAGGTTGACGCCGGCCTTGCTGGTGATGAGCCGCAACGAGGTTTCAGCGAAACCTTTTTCCGCGAACAGCTGCTCGGCAGCATCGAGAATGCGTTCAACGGTTTCCGACTGGGCCATGAATAATCCGCCTGACAAACAGTTGTTTGAAACATACGTTTCAGACGGGTGCCTGTCAAGGCTTCGTGACTGCCCGGTCGCCATTAAACCACAGCCCTTCCCGGCGGCAAGCTTCAAGCGTCAAGCTGCATGAAGAAGCGTCGCAACCGGCATTTGCCTGTCACTTGCAGCTTGTCGCTTGCAGCTTGCCAACTACTGTATATAATCCCAGTCACTGTACAAAAAGACAGAGCGCCCGCCATGCTTAAACTGACGCCACGCCAAGCCGAAATCCTTGCATTCATAAAACGCTGCCTGGACGATAACGGCTTCCCGCCGACCCGCGCGGAAATTGCGCAGGAGCTGGGTTTCAAGTCGCCCAATGCCGCCGAGGAACACCTCAAGGCCCTGGCCCGCAAGGGTGCCATCGAGATGACTCCAGGCGCCTCGCGCGGCATACGCATCCCGGGCCATGAGACCAAGACCGACGACAGCGGCCTGCCGATCATTGGCCGGGTTGCCGCCGGTGCGCCGATCCTGGCGCAGCAGCACATCGAGGAATCCTGCAACATCAACCCGGCATTCTTCCATCCCCGCGCCGACTATCTGTTGCGCGTACGCGGCATGAGCATGCGGGATGTCGGGATTGTCGATGGCGACCTGCTGGCCGTGCATACTACCCGCGAAGCCCGCAATGGCCAGATCGTGGTCGCCCGGCTGGGTGACGAAGTCACGGTCAAGCGCTTCAAGCGAGAAGGCAACAGAGTCTGGCTGCTGGCCGAAAACCCCGAATTTGCCCCAATCGAAGTCAACCTGAAAGACCAGGAGCTGGTGATCGAGGGCTTGAGCGTTGGCGTCATACGCCGATAACAGGAGGCGACATGCAGTACACCCACGCACCCCACCAAGCCCAGCTTTCGCTGTTCGAAGCCTTCCTGTCCCAGCCTGTGCTGCCTGGCTTGAAGGTGAGCGAACCTCCACGCCACAGCAACCTGCCAGAGGCCTTCAGCGAACTATCGTTGCGCGGTGCGCCGGGCCACTGCCACAGCCTGCTGGCGCCTGTGCTGCGCGAACTCAGCGAAGAACAGGATGCCCGCTGGCTGACGCTGATCGACCCACCCGCCAGCCTGACCCATGCCTGGCTGCGTGACGCCGGGCTGAACCGCGAGCGCATCCTGCTGCTCAAGCCGCGCGGCAAGCAGAGCGCGCTGCAACTGTCCTGCGAGGCCCTGCGCCTTGGCCGTAGCCACACCGTGGTCAGCTGGCTGGGCGCTCTCAATGCCAGCTCACGCCAACAGCTGGTTCGCGCCGCCGAGACCGGAAACGCACAAAGCCTGAACATCCGCCTCGGCTGATGTTCAGGCTTCGCAAGACGGATTTCCCGCCCCGGGGAAATCCGGCACAAGACTCAATGCAGGACGCGCGGCCCTTCGTCGCGTTCTAGCTCACCTTCGGCGAGACGGCCAGCCATCTGAACGCCGACGCTGAGCATGGCCTTGGCCACTTCCACGTGCTGCCCCTGCAGAAACGCCTTGGCATCCTCGGAGAAATCCAGGGTTACCAGAGGACCTTCGTCCTCGGCGCGGCGCAGCTCGATCCGGCCATCAGGCAACTCGACAATTTCAAGAAAGGACGTTGACATAAAGGGCTGTTCTCCACGAAAGGCGGCTAGTGTACCAGCGACCGTCCTGGTCAGCACTCACTCAACGCTTCGCGAAAACGTCGCGTCAGGTCCTTGAGGTTCTGCCGCCAGCCTTCCAGCTCCTCGCGCGAGAGCGGCGCAACGTCGGTTTCGTCCAGGCTCACCGCCTGGATCAGCGGCTGGGTGACATCGCCCTTCGGCGCCTTTTTAGCGACCGGCGGTCGGTACAGGTCGGCATGCGCTTTAAGCAACTGCGCAAGCCAGGTGTGAGGGTTTCGCGCCAGCTCGACCATCTCCGCCATCTCGGGGATGGCAACGGTTTCGAGCATCTCGTCGCTGAGCAGCACCTCGGCACGTGTCGCGCCGGCCTGTGGCAGTCGATAGAAACCGGCGATCTCGTGGCACAGCCCCAACAGCGCCCCATAGAGATGGAACAGCGCCGCTTCGCGCTCGGCCTGCACGAGGCCCTGGGCATTCATGGCCTGACTGCCCTGCGCCTTGGCCAAGGATTCGAGCGCAAGGCCCGCGAAGAAGAGTTTCTGGTTGGTACGGGTATAGAGTTCCTGGGCCATGGTGGCGCCCTCCGGAAAGGCTGCGAGGCGGCAGATCAGTTTCCGGCATTGCCCGCTTGCGGGCAAGCCCGCCCGGATGCAAAGCCAGCCCCTGCTGGGGCTGGCTGACACATCGGGCTTACAAGTCCATCACCGCTTGTCTTCGATCTTCCACGCCTTGCCGTCATAGAACGCTTTCCAGCCCGTAGGCTTGCCTTCGACTTCGGACTGTACGTATTGCTCCTTGGTCTTGCGGCTGTAGCGGATCACGGTCGGACGGCCGTCCGGGTCTTTCTTCGGCGCTTCGCACAGGAAGTGGTACTTCGGATCGATCTCGTCCTTGTGCGGGACGATCTCCATCACCAGCGGCGCACGGGTCTCGCGATTCTTCGGGAACTGGCTGGCCGCCAGGAACAACCCCGAAGCACCATCGCGCAGCACGTAGGTATCGTCCACCTTCTCGCACTTGAGCTCAGGCATCTTCACCGCATCCATCTTGGGCGGCGCCGCCTCACCGCTCTTGAGCAGCTTGCGGGTGTTCTTGCACTCAGGATTGGTACAGCCGAAGAACTTGCCGAAACGGCCCGTCTTGAGCTGCATCTCGCTGCCGCACTTGTCGCACTCCAGGCTCGGCCCTTCGTAGCCCTTTATACGGTAGCTGCCCTCTTCGATCTCGTAACCGACGCAGTCCGGGTTATTGCCGCAGATGTGCAGCTTGTGCTTCTCGTCGAGCAGGTAGGCATCCATCGCCGTCGCGCAGATCGGGCAGCGGTGCTTGTTGAGCAGCACACGCGACTCCGACTCGCCTTCGTCATCGGCAGCGATCTCGTCGCCCGGTACCAGGTTGACGGTAGCCTTGCAACGCTCCTTCGGAGGCAGGCTGTAGCCTGAGCAGCCCAGGAACACGCCGGTGGACGCAGTACGGATCATCATCGGCCGACCGCATTCCTTGCAGGCGATGCTGGTCAGCGTCGGCTGGTTGGCGCGCATGCCGTTCTCGGCCGACTCGGCAGTCTGCAGCTTCTTGCTGAAGTCGCCGTAGAACTCGTCCAGCACGTTTTTCCAGTCGCGCTCGCCCTGCGCCACGTCGTCGAGGTTTTCTTCCATGCCTGCGGTGAAGCCGTAGTCCATCAGGTCGGAGAAACTCTCGGACAAGCGCTCGGTGACGATGTCACCCATCTTTTCCGAATAGAACCGGCGGTTATGCAGGGTGACATAGCCACGGTCCTGGATGGTGGAGATGATCGCCGCATAGGTCGACGGGCGGCCGATGCCACGTTTTTCCATTTCCTTGACCAGGCTGGCTTCGGAGAAGCGCGCCGGTGGCTTGGTGAAGTGCTGGCTCGGGTCGAGCTGGATCAGCTTGAGCGCCTCGCCCTGGGCCATGTCTGGCAGGACGTCGTCTTCGCCCGGCTTGCTCTGCTGCGGCAGCACTCGGGTGTAGCCGTCGAACTTGAGGATACGGCCCTTGGCACGCAGCTCGAAGTCGCCCGCCGCGACCGTGACGCTGGTCGACAGGTACTGCGCAGGTGGCATCTGGCAGGCCAGGAACTGGCGCCAGATCAGCTCGTACAAGCGCTCGGCATCACGCTCCATGCCGCTGACCTTGCTCGGATGGGTGTTGACATCCGAAGGCCGGATCGCTTCGTGCGCCTCCTGGGCACCCTCCTTGCTGCCGTAGACGACCGGCCCCTCGGGAAGGTACTGCTTGCCGAACTCCTGCTCGATGTAGGTACGGGCCATTTCCACCGCGTCAGTCGACAGGTTGGTCGAGTCTGTACGCATGTAGGTGATGTAGCCGGCCTCATAGAGACGCTGGGCCATCATCATGGTTTTCTTCACACCGTAGCCCAGACGGTTGCTCGCGGCCTGCTGCAGCGTCGAGGTGATGAACGGCGCCGACGGCTTGCTGCTGGTCGGGCGGTCTTCACGCTTGATGATGCTGTAGCTGGAGCTCTTGAGCTTGTCCACGGCAGCCATGGCCTGGGCTTCGTTGAGCGGCTTGAAGGCCTCGCCTTTTTCACGGGTTACGTCGAAACGCACCTTGGCGTTCTTGGCGGTGCCCAGGTCAGCATGGATTTCCCAGTACTCTTCGGGGTTGAAGGCGCGGATCTCGCGCTCACGCTCGACCACCAGCTTCACCGCCACCGATTGCACACGGCCGGCCGACAGGCCACGGGCGATCTTCGACCACAGCAGTGGCGAGACCATGTAGCCCACCACGCGGTCGAGGAAGCGCCGCGCCTGCTGGGCGTTGACCCGATGGATATCGAGTTCGCCAGGCTGCGAGAACGCTTCCTGGATGGCCTTCTTGGTGATTTCGTTGAACACCACGCGCTTGTAGCGACTGTCATCGCCGCCGATGGCTTCGCGCAGGTGCCAGGCAATGGCTTCCCCTTCGCGGTCCAAGTCGGTTGCGAGATAGATGGTGTCGGCATCCTTGGCGAGGCGGCGCAGTTCTTCGATCACCTTTTCCTTGCCGGGAAGGATCTCGTACTTGGCTTTCCAGCCGTGGTCCGGGTCGACCCCCATGCGAGCGATAAGCTGCTTGCGCGCCTTTTCCTTGGGCGACAGTGCCGGCGCCTCGCCCGCCGCAGCCTTGCCACGCTTGGCGGCAGGCTCCTTGGAGGCGCTCGCCGAGCCACTGGTGGGGAGGTCTCGGATATGGCCGATACTCGACTTCACCACGTACTGGGTGCCCAAGTACTTGTTGATGGTCTTGGCCTTAGCCGGGGATTCCACAATGACCAGCGATTTGCCCATGGATCGGAGTATTCCTGAATCTGAAAAATAAAAACACGGCAGGTGCCCTGACGCGGCACCGCTATATATAGTGGCGACAAGGTGAGGTCAAGCGCGATGGCTCAGCCGCCTTCGGCATCCGGGCGCTCGAACATCCCCTTTTCGGCCTTGACCAGAGCAAAGCGCGGGACCTGTTCGCCGTCAACCTCGACGGACTCGACGAACATCGACAAGGGGCGCACCCAACGCCCGTAATCACCGTACAGACACTGGTAGTAGACCACCCACTCTTCGGTCTCGGAGTGCCGTGCGACGTCGAACACACGATACTCAGGCCCCTTGTAATGCCGGTATACGCCTGGCTGTATCTGCATGTCGCTTACCCTCTTGAAATAAATCCTGCAAAAAACAAAAACCGGGGCACAAGGCCCCGGCTGCTGTCCATCACGCGCGGTCAGACGCGTTCGAAGACAGTGGTGATGCCCTGGCCCAGGCCGACGCACATGGTCGCGACCCCCAAGGTACCGCCGTTCTGCTTCATGACATTGAGCAGAGTGCCGGAAATCCGCGCCCCGGAGCAACCGAAAGGGTGCCCCAAAGCGATAGCGCCGCCGTGCAGGTTAACCTTCTCATTCATCTTGTCGAGCACTTTCAGATCCTTGAGCACTGGCAGGGCCTGTGCAGCGAAGGCTTCGTTGAGCTCGATGAAGTCGATATCGGCCATGGTCAGACCCGCGCGCTTGAGCGCCTTGTGGGTCGACGGCACCGGCCCGTAGCCCATGATTGCGGGGTCGACGCCGGCCACTGCCATCGAGCGGATTACCGCCAGCGGCTGGATGCCGAGGTCCTGGGCACGCTGCGCCGACATGACAATCATGCACGAGGCGCCGTCGGTGATCTGCGACGAAGTACCGGCAGTCACGGTGCCGCCCTTGGGGTTGAAGGCAGGCTTGAGGGACGCCAGGCCTTCGAGAGTGGTTTCCGGGCGGATTGTTTCGTCGTAGCCAAAGACCTTGAGGAAGCCGTTCTCGTCATAGCCCTGCATCGGGATGATCTCGTCCTTGAACTTGCCTTCGACCGTCGCCTTGTGGGCGAGCTGGTGCGAACGCAGGGCAAACTGGTCTTGCTGCTCGCGGGTGATGCCATGCATCTTGCCGAGCATCTCGGCGGTCAGGCCCATCATGCCCGAGGCCTTGGCCGCATGCAGGGACATGTGCGGGTTCGGGTCGACGCCGTGCATCATGCTGACGTGGCCCATGTGCTCGACGCCCCCGACCACGAAGACATCCCCGTTGCCGGTCATGATGGCCTGCGCCGCGGTGTGCAGCGCGCTCATCGAAGAGCCGCACAGGCGGCTGACAGTCTGGCCCGCGGCGGTATGCGGGATAGGGGTCATCAACGACGCCATGCGGGCAATGTTCCAGCCCTGCTCGAGGGTCTGGTTGACGCAACCCCAGATGACGTCCTCGACCTCTGCCGGATTGACCTTGCCGTTGCGCTCGAGCAGCTTGCTGATCAGGTGCGCCGACATGTCTTCGGCACGGGTATTGCGGTGCATGCCGCCCTTGGAGCGGCCCATCGGCGTGCGACCGAAGTCGACAATCACCACGTCTCTTGGATTCAGGCTCATATCTGTTCTCTCGCTCTATATCGTTGGGCGCTTAGCCGAAGAAGC
This sequence comes from Pseudomonas sp. JE3303, assembly GCF_056312565.1. Lineage (NCBI taxonomy): Bacteria > Pseudomonadati > Pseudomonadota > Gammaproteobacteria > Pseudomonadales > Pseudomonadaceae > Pseudomonas > Pseudomonas sp. JE3303. Next base: position 190,588 of record NZ_JBWGIF010000008.1, on the reverse strand, counting down.
GCTGGCCGTTCTCGGCCATTTCACGCAGCTTCGCGGTGGGGTGGTACAGCGGCCCCAGATCGGCGTACCGGTCGGCCAGGGCGACGAACTCGGCAACCCCGATCGAATCGATGTAGCGCAGCGCGCCCCCACGGAAGGGAGGGAAGCCGATGCCGTACACCAGGCCCATGTCGGCCTCGGCGGCGGTTTCGACAATGCCGTCTTCCAGGCAACGAACGGTTTCAAGGCACAGCGGGATCATCATCCAGTTGATGATGTCTTCGTCACTCACTTCACGCTGTTCGAAGATGATCGGCTTGAGCACTTCGAGCGCCGCCGGGTCGGCCACCTTCTTCGGCTTGCCGCGCTTGTCGGTCTCGTAGGCGTAGAAGCCCTTGCCGTTCTTCTGGCCCAGGCGCTCGGCCTCGTACAGGGCGTCGACGGCGGAGCGGCGATCGTCCTTCATGCGGTCAGGGAAGCCCTCGGCCATCACATCACGGCCATGATGGCCGGTGTCGATGCCCACTACGTCCATGAGATACGCCGGGCCCATCGGCCAGCCGAACTTCTCCATCACCTTGTCGATACGCGCGAAGTCGACACCCGCGCTTACCAGCTTGGCGAAACCACCGAAGTACGGGAACAGCACGCGGTTGACCAGGAAGCCCGGGCAGTCATTGACCACGATCGGGTTCTTGCCCATCTTCTTGGCGTAGGCCACGGTGGTGGCGACCGCCACGTCACTGGACTTCTCGCCGCGGATCACTTCCACCAGGGGCATCATGTGCACCGGGTTGAAGAAGTGCATGCCGACGAAGTTTTCCGGCCGCTTGAGCGCCTTGGCCAGAAGGTTGATGGAGATGGTCGAGGTGTTGGAGGCCAGGATCGTGCCCTCCCTGACCTGCCCTTCCACTTCCGCGAGCACCGCCTGCTTGACCTTCGGGTTCTCGACCACGGCCTCGACGACGATGTCGACATTGCCGAAGTCGCCGTACGACAGGGTCGGGCGGATGGCGTTGAGTGCCTCGGCCATCTTCTCAGGCGTCAACCGGCCCTTCTCGACACGCTTGCCGAGCAGCTTGGAAGCCTCGCTGAGCCCCAGCTGGATAGCGTCTTCGCGAATGTCCTTCATCAGGATCGGCGTGCCCTTGACTGCCGACTGATAGGCGATGCCACCGCCCATGATGCCGGCGCCGAGCACGGCGGCCTGCTTCACCGGATTGGCGATCTCGTCATGGGCCTTGGCCTTGCGCTTGAGCTCCTGGTCATTGAGGAACAGGCCGATCAGGCTTTCGGCAACCGAGGTGCGCGCCAGCTTGGCGAAGCCTGCCGCCTCGATTTCGATGGCCTTGTCACGACCATGGTTGGCGGCCTTCTGGATGGTCTTGATGGCCTCGACGGGCGCCGGATAGTTCGGCCCGGCCTGGCCGGCCACGAACCCCTTGGCAGTCTCGAACGACATCATCTGCTCGATGGCGTTGAGCTTGAGCTTGTCGAGCTTGGGCTGGCGCTTGGCCTTATGGTCGAATTCGCCCGCAATGACGCGTTTGATCAGGTCGAGAGCTGCGGCTTGCAGATGCTCAGGCGCAACCACCGCATCGACCGCGCCGACCTTGAGGGCGTCCTCGGCACGGTTTTCCTTGCCGGACGCAATCCACTCGATGGCGTTGTCCGCACCGATCAGGCGCGGCAGGCGCACGGTGCCGCCGAAGCCCGGGTAGATGCCGAGCTTGACTTCCGGCAGGCCGATCTTCGCGGTGCTGGCCATGACGCGGTAATCCGCGGCCAGGCACATCTCCAGCCCACCGCCCAGGGCGATGCCGTTGATGGCGGCCACCGTCGGCACCTGCAGGTCTTCGAAATCGCTGAAGATCCGGTTGGCTTCCAGGTTGCCGGCTACCAGCTCGGCCTCGGGCAGCTTGAAGTTGTCGACAAACTCGGTGATGTCCGCGCCGACGATGAACACGTCCTTGCCACTGCTGACAATCACACCCTTGATCGCGGCGTCGGCTTTGATGGCGTCCACGGCCTGGCGCAGGTCGCCAAGGGTCAGACGGTTGAATTTGTTGACGGACTCACCCTTGAGGTCGAAGCGCAGCTCGACGATGCCGCTTTCAAGAGCCTTAACCGTGATGGCTTTACCTTCGTAAATCATCAACTGATCTCCACGATATGGAAGCTGAAAACTGTACACGCTGAACTCTGGGAGCAAGCCCACCAGGCACACCCGCCAGCGCGATAGTCGGGAAATATGCAGGAGCGGCTTGACATACAAACGCTCAATTCATACGCCCGTTTGATTTGGGTATGCACACATTCACTGAAAAGCCTCACGTTGTCAAATGCTCTCAAGCACGGCGAAAACGCGACTTTCCGGTCATTTTGTGGCGTTCGGGGGCAAAGCTCGGTGCTAGCGATAGACACCGGCCATGGGGAAAAAGCTGCAAGGATTTGCAGCGCGCTGGCAAGGAGCAGCTATAGTGGTGCTTGAACGAAACGTTCCCGGCCTGCCTGGCCTTGATGGCTATAGTTGAAGACATATAGTTGAAAACACCGCGGGGCCAGCCCGCTCCCATAGCCTGGGAGCGGGCTGGCCCCGCGGTGTCGTTTGGCGCGCTGACGGGACAGGATCAAGCGAGTGCTTCAAGCACCTCGGCAATATCCTGCAATACAGATTTCTCGCCCCGCTCGCTCCAATAGAGGGCGAGCATCTGAGTGCCAGCCTCGACCTTGTAGACGCTCTCGGGCAAGCGCGCGAGCTCGGCCTGCACCCGTGCGTCGTCGCAGGGCTCGCGCCACTGGTTGAGCCATACGCCTGGCGTCAGCTGCCAATAGCACCAGGTGTCGCTTCGCCCTTTGCTCCGTCCGCGATGGTACTGCGGGCAAGGGTCAGGCGCATGCCTGCCCAGCCAGTGTGGCCACTGCTGAGGCGCCAGCTGCATGGCCAGCCCCATGCGCCTGCCCTCCAGGCGCAGATTCATCCGCACGCTCTGATTACGCGAGGGACGCAGCCACGCAAGTGGGCTGAGAATCAAGGCAATGATTGACACAACCAGCCATATCGTCATATCTGTTGTTCCCATAAAGCGTTGCAAATGAGCTGGTTAGCCGAGATTCACAGCGATCAGCCTGAAACCGACCATACTTCAACTATCGCGATTGTCAGGAGAACTGCTCATGTCCTACGAACATATATTGGTTGCCGTAGACCTGACCGAAGAATGCGACCCGGTGATCAAGCGTGCCATGAAGCTCGCCTCGCTCGGCACTACCAAGGTGTCGCTGGTACATATCGTCGAACCCATGGCCATGGCCTTTGGGGGCGATGTGCCGATGGACCTGTCGCAGCTGCAACAGCAGCAGTTCGACCAGGCCAAGGAGCGCATGGATCGCCTTTTCGTCAAGTATCCGGACATCCCGCGTGGCGACTCGCATCTTACCTACGGCCAGCCACGCCAGGAGATCCACCAACTGGCCAAGGAGTACCAGTGCGACCTGATCGTGGTCGGCAGCCATGGCCGCCACGGCCTGGCCCTGCTGCTGGGCTCGACCGCCAATGACGTGCTTCACGGCGCGCCGTGCGACGTGCTGGCAGTGCGCCTGCAGAAGAAGGAATGACACCACGCCACCCGGCGCCTGAGCGCCGGGTGGCGTGTTCCGTCAGCTGTCCAGCTCAGCCCAGCGCTCGACCAGGATATCCAGCTCGGCCTGGAGCTTTTCGAGGCTCGCCAGCACCGCAGTGGTCTCGCCGATCGGGCGCTGGTAGAAGTTCGATGCATTGATCTCCTCCTGAACCTGCGCCATCTTCTGCTCCACCTCATCGATCTGGGCAGGCAAGGACTCCAGCTCGCGCTGCAGCTTGTAGCTGAGTTTCTTTTTCGCAGGGTCCGCGCTTGCAACAGGCGCAGGCTCGACCACCGGTGCAGCCTCGACCACGGCGCTATTGAGCGACGACTTGCCGGACTTGCTTTCGCTCACACCCAGCAGCTTTGGCGAACCGCCCTGGCGGATCCAGTCCTGGTAGCCGCCGACATACTCGCGCACCCTGCCCTCGCCTTCGAACACCAGGGTGCTGGTAACCACGTTATCGAGGAATGCCCGGTCGTGGCTTACCATCAGCACGGTGCCCTTGAACGCCGACAGCACTTCCTCGAGCAACTCGAGGGTTTCAACATCCAGGTCGTTGGTCGGTTCGTCGAGCACCAGCAGGTTGGCCGGCTTGCTGAACAGCTTGGCCAGCAGCAGGCGCGCACGCTCACCACCCGACAGTGCCTTGACCGGCGTACGCGCGCGTTGCGGGCTGAACAGGAAATCGCCCAGGTAGCTCAGCACATGCCGGTTCTGACCGTCGATCTCGATGAAGTCGCGACCCTCGGCAAGGTTGTCGATCACCGTTTTTTCCAGGTCGAGCTGGTGGCGCAACTGGTCGAAGTAGGCCACTTCAAGACGGGTACCCGACTCGACCTTGCCGCCAGTCGGCTGCAGATCGCCGAGCATCAGCTTGAGCAAGGTGGTCTTGCCGGTACCGTTGGCGCCCAGCAGGCCGATACGGTCCTGGCGCTGCAGGACCATGGAGAAGTCCTTGACCAGCTCCGGACCACCGGCATGACTGAAACTGACGTTTTCCAGCACCATCACCTGCTTGCCGGATTTCTCGGCGACATCCAGCTGGATGTTGGCCTTGCCCTGGCGCTCGCGGCGCTCGCCACGCTCGACCCGCAGGGCCTTGAGCGCACGCACCCGGCCTTCGTTACGGGTGCGGCGAGCCTTGATGCCCTGGCGGATCCAGACTTCTTCCTGGGCCAGCTTCTTGTCGAACAGCGCGTTGGCGGTTTCCTCGGCGGCCAGCGTGGCCTCCTTGTGCACCAGGAAGCTTGCGTAGTCGCCGTTCCAGTCGATCAGCCCGCCGCGGTCCAGTTCCAGGATGCGCGTGGCCAGGTTCTGCAGGAAGGAGCGGTCGTGGGTGATGAACAGCACAGCGCCGCCGAAGCCATTGAGGGCCTCTTCGAGCCAGGCGATCGCACCGATGTCCAGGTGGTTGGTCGGCTCGTCGAGCAGCAGCAGGTCCGGCTCGGACACCAGCGCCTGGGCCAGCAGCACACGGCGGCGCCAGCCACCGGACAGCTCGGCCAGGGTCTTGTCGGCCGGCAGCTGCAAGCGGCTGAGAGTGCTGTCGACCAGTTGCTGCAGGCGCCAGCCATCACGGGCTTCGAGATCCTGCTGAACATGCATCAGCTTGTTCAGGTCTTCGTCGGTGTGGATGTTCTGGCTCAGGTGGTGGTATTCGGCCAGCAGCGCGCCTACGCCATCCAGGCCTTCGGCGACCACGTCGAACACCGTGCGCTGGTCGGCCACCGGCAGCTCTTGCGGCAGTTCGCCGATCTTGAGGCCAGGAGCGCGCCAGATCTCGCCGTCGTCAGGCTTCTGCTCGCCCTTGATCAGGCGCAGCATGCTCGACTTTCCGGTGCCGTTGCGGCCGATGATGCACACCCGCTCACCACGGGCGATCTGCCAGGACACCTTGTCCAGCAACGGCATGGCGCCGAACGCAAGGGACACATCGCTTAATTTGAGCAGGGTCATGATCTTCTCCAAAAACTGGGCGCGCATTCTACCTGACTTGACCCTCCAACACATTAAGCACACCTCTGCGGAAGTGCTTTCCTACAAACGGTCGAGTGATTACAACTCGATACAAGCACAATGCTTTCTTCCGCCCGCGCCAACCGGCTAAGCTAAGCAACACAACCCCACAGTGCTGGCCTCGCCGTCACTTTTCATGGTTCAACTGCCCGGACGTATCATGCGCAGCCGCCTGTTTCACATTGTTTCCTGCCTGCTGCTCGCCGCCAGCACCACCAGCGCGGTCCAGGCTGCCGACCTCACTCAGCAACGCCGATACTACGATGAAGCCAAGCGTGCCCTGGCCAAGGGCGACAAGGGACCGTACCTTCGCTATGCGCAGGAGCTTCGCGACTATCCGCTGACACCGTACCTGGCTTATGACGAGCTCACGGCGCGCCTCAAGAGCGCCAGCAATGAAGAGATCGAAGGGTTCCTCGCCAAGCACGGCGACCTGCCCCAGGCCAACTGGATGAAGCTGCGCTGGTTGCGCTGGCTGGCCGAGCGCGGCGACTGGAAGCCCTTCGTCAAGTACTACGACCCCAAGCTGAACTTCACCGAACTGGACTGCCTCAACGGCCAGTACCAGCTCAGCCACGGCCAGCGCGCCGAAGGCTTCGCCAGCGCCGAAAAACTGTGGAATGTCGGCAAGTCGCAACCCGCTGCCTGTGACACCCTGTTCGGAATGTGGGCGGCCGAAGGCCAGTTGACCGAGGCCAAACGCTGGCAGCGCGCCAAGCTTGCGGCGCAGGCGCGCAACTACGGCCTGGCCAGCAACATGGTGCAGACCTTGACCACCCTGGGCCCGCAAGGCCGCCTGCTGCTGGACGTCGCGCAGAAACCGGAGCTGCTAAACCAGCCGTCACGCTTCAGCCCGGTCAACGAGGCCATGTCGGATGTGGTAAGCCTGGGCCTGCGCCGGCTGGCCCGGCAAGACCCGGAACGTGCCATGCAGCTGCTCGATGACTACGCCCAGCGCATGCACTTCTCCCGTGACGAAAAAGTCGCCATCGCCCGCGAGATCGGCCTGACCCTGGCGCGGCGCTACGACCCTCGGGCCCTCGACCTGATGACCCGCTACGACCCCGAGCTGCGTGACAACACCGTCAGTGAGTGGCGCATGCGCCTGCTGCTGCGCCTGGGCCGCTGGGAAGATGCCTACGAATTGAGCAAGCGTCTGCCAGAGGACCTGGCCAGCAGCAACCGCTGGAAGTACTGGCAAGCCCGCAGCCTTGAACTCGCTCAACCGAAGAACCCGCAGATTCCACTGTTGTACAAGAACGTGGCGCGCGAGCGCGACTTCTACGGCTTCCTGGCCGCCGACCGCGTGCAGACCCCATACCAGCTCAACCACAAGCCACTGGTGCTGAGCCAGCAACTGGTCAACAAGGTTCGCAATACCCCTGGGATCCGCCGCGCGCTCGAGTTCCACGCCCGCGGCCAGATCGTCGACGGCCGCCGCGAGTGGTACTACGTCAGCCGTCACTTCAGCCGCGATGAAATGGTCGCCCAGGCGCGCCTGGCCTACCAGATGCGCTGGTATTTCCCAGCCATCCGCACCATCAGCCAGGCCCAGTACTGGGATGACCTGGATATTCGCTTCCCGATGGCTCACCGCGAGACACTCGTGCGCGAAGCCAAGGTACGGGGCCTGCATTCGAGCTGGGTGTTCGCCATAACCCGCCAGGAAAGCGCCTTCATGGAAGACGCCCGTTCAAGCGTCGGCGCCAGTGGCCTGATGCAACTGATGCCCGCCACCGCCCGCGAGACCGCGCGCAAGTTCAATATCCCCTTGGCCTCGCAGGCTCAGGTGCTCAACCCGGACAAGAACATCCAGTTGGGCGCCGCTTACCTCAGCCAGGTGCACAGCCAGTTCAACGGCAACCGCGTGCTGGCCTCGGCGGCCTACAACGCCGGGCCCGGCCGGGTGAGGCAATGGCTGCGTGGCGCCAATCACCTGAGTTTCGACGTGTGGGTCGAATCGATCCCGTTCGACGAGACGCGTCAGTATGTGCAGAACGTGCTGTCGTACTCGGTGATCTACGGGCAGAAGCTCAACTCACCACAGCCGCTGGTGGACTGGCACGAGCGGTTCTTCGATGACCTGTAGAGAATCCTGAAGCTGCTGGGGCTGGACCTGCTGTGTCAGAGCACCTCGACCTCCATGCCCACCTCCAGCACCCCGCGGCCATCGGCCGCGAGGTTCTGGCCGAACAGCACGTCTCCGTCCTTCTGCCGATACTCCTTGAGCGTGGTCAACGGCTCCCGATCAGGGCTGCGCTCGCCGGTCAGCGGGTCGAGGGTAGTGAAGATGCAGCGCACACTCGGCGCCAGTACGCGGAACTCCAGCGACCCGATGCGGATACGCTTCCAGCCATCCTCGGCAAATGCCGCGCTGCCCTCGATCACCAGGTTGGGCCGCAACCGCAGAGCTTCCATGGGCCGGCCCACGCGCATGCTCAGGTCATCGACCGACGCCTGGCCTACCAGCAGCAGCGGAAACCCATCCGGAAACGCTGCGCGGTCGCTGTTCAATCCATACCCGCTGGGCAGGTAACGAGCGCGCGGCTCTGGGCAATGCACCAGCCGCACCGGCTTGCCGAGCAACTGGCTCAGCCAGGCCGCCGCCGCATCGCCCGCATCCGGCACGCGCAGGGTGTCACGCCATAGGGTCACCCCGCGCAGGCTCTCGTCGGCCATCGGCACGGGTACTTCCAGCGCAGGCTGGCCAGGCGCCTCCAGAACCAGCTGCCCGACGTCCCCCTGGCGGGCCGAGAGCTGGCTCAGTTTCGGGTAGGCGCGCTGGGTCAGAAAGCGACCGTTCTGTTCCTCGACCACCATCCACCGCCGATCACCCTCGAGCCCCAGCAGGTCGACCGGCGACCGCTGCAGTGCCTGAGCCCGGCATGACTTCACCGGGTAGTGGTACATCGCACTCAAGAACATCCCTGCCATCCCCTGCCAGGTCAAAATACAAGCTTATACCTGGCGCGGAAGGCGGCCTAGCCTGTGGCCTGGTCAAGCGCCAGACGCTGGCGCACCACATCGACCAGCTTGTCTGGCTGGAACTTGGACAGGAAGTTGTCGCAACCGACCTTCTTCACCATCGACTCGTTGAAGCTGCCCGACAGCGAGGTATGCAGCACCACGTAGAGACCCCGCAGGCGCGGGTCGCTGCGGATTTCCGTGGTGAGGCGATAGCCGTCCATTTCAGGCATCTCGGCGTCGGTGAAGACCATCAGCAGCTTCTCGCAGATGTCCTCACCTGCATCCGCCCAGCTCTTGAGCAGGCGCAGCGCCTTGAGCCCATCGCTGGCCACGTGCATCTTCACGCCGATCTGCGAGAGCGTGTCGCGCAACTGCGCCAGGGCGACGCTCGAATCATCCACCAGCAGCACCTCACGGCCACGGGCACGGGCCAGCAACGGATCCTCCAGCTTGTCGCGCGAGACCTTGGCGCTGTAGGGAACGATCTCGGCCAGCACCTTCTCCACGTCGATGATCTCGACCAGTTGCTCGTCGACCTTGCTGATCGCGGTCAGATAATGCTGCCGGCCCGCGCTGGTCGGCGGCGGCATGATCGCTTCCCAGTTCATGTTGACGATGCGGTCGACCCCGCCCACCAGGAACGCCTGCACCGAGCGGTTGTACTCGGTGACGATGATGGTGCTGTTGGGCCCCGGCTGCAGGGGACGCATGCCGATGGCCTGGGACAGGTCGATCACTGGCAGGGTCTGGCCGCGCAAGTTGACCACACCGCAGACGAAGGGGTGGCGCTGGGGCATCAGTGTCAGCTTGGGCAGCTGCAGAACCTCTTGCACCTTGAACACGTTGATCGCGAACAACTGGCGGCCGGCCAGGCGAAACATGAGGATTTCCAGGCGGTTTTCACCAACCAGCTGCGTTCGTTGGTTTACCGCGTCAAGAATGCCAGCCATTGAAAAACCCCAGGACTTGTCAGAAAAAGTGAAATCACACGCCCTGTATCGGCCGCATGCCACCCAGCTTGACTCATTGGTCCTGAGATCTTTCGCAGCCCATCAAGCGCTGGCCTGACCACTGAGCAAAGGCGAGTCAACCGGCAGATGCAGGTGCAGCCCACCTGGGACGGCCTCGAAGCGCAGGCTGTCGCCCTGTAGCGGTTCGCCATCGAGGTTGATATCCAGCCCCTTCGCGCTGCGGATCTCGACCCACGGCACGCGTGCCCGCACGAACAGGCCATCGCCTGCCAGCAGGTCGCGCAGCGCCCCGACCACCTCTTGGGGCGCCGGCAGGATGCTGACGTCGAGCAAGCCGTCATCGACCCTCGCCTCGGGACACAGCACATGCCCGCCGCCCGCCTGCCGGCCATTGCCGATACCCAGGGCGAGCAGGTCGCCCTGCCATTGGAAATCCGGGCCATGCAGCTCCACCGACGCGGCCTGCAGCTCGCTGAAGCGCGACAGGCCGGTGAACAGATACGCCGCGCCGCCCAGGACCTTCTTCAGATCTTCCGAGGTATTGGCCGTCACCTGGGTGCCGAAGCCGCCGGTGGCCATGTTCAGGAACAACTGGTCGCCGACCCGCCCCAGGTCCACCGGCCGTGCTGGCGCGTCGAGCAGCAGCAGGGCTGCCAACGGCTCCAGCGGTACCCCGGCGGCCTTGGCAAAATCGTTGGCCGTGCCTAGCGGCAGCAGGACCAGGCTCGCCGAGGTACCGGCCAGCCCCATGGTCTCCGCGACATCACGCAACGTGCCGTCCCCGCCGCCTGCGACGATGTGCGTATAACCGGCTGCCAATGCCTCGCCGACCAGCCGCTGGGCGTCGCCGCCCTCCCACGTCACGCGCACGTCCAGGGTCCATCCGAGCTCGCGCACAGTGCCGACCGCGGCACGCACATCCTCGTTCAGTGCCTGCTTGCCATGCAGGATCAGCATTGCCTTGCGCTCTTGCATAACGGTCTCCAGAAATGAGTTCACCCGCAATCTCGACAACCACGGCGCAGGGTTTACTGCATAGCCGGGAAAAATATTACATGGCACGCAGACACGCGCCGCAGACGACGGGACTAACGGCCGCCGAATACCTGGGCGAAGCAGGCGGCCTGCGCTTTACTGATAGCTAAGGACGCGCCCCGACAAGTCCCGTCGACTGCAGGTCGCGCGTCCCTGCCATACGTCGTCATTGCCCGCCTGACAGGGAGGGATGGGTTCATGCGCATACTCTGGACACTGCCCTACCTGCCCTGGCCCACCACCAGTGGCAGCAAGACCCGCCAATACCACCTGATACGTGCCCTGGCACAACGCGGTCACCGCATCACCCTGCTGGTGCAGTCCAAGGTCCCGCTCAGCGATCCTGCCCGCGAGGCCCTCGAGCCCTGGCTCGAACGTCTGATCGTGCTGCCCAGGCGAGCACTGCACAGTCCCCTGAACCTGGTTGCCTCGCTGATCATCGACTATCCCATGCGCGTGACCATCAACGGACTCGCACCGCGCCTGCGTCAGGTTTTCGAGCAGTTGCTGAACGAGCCCTGGGATGTGATCCAGATCGAGCACAGCTACAGCTTCCAACCTTACGAAAAGGCCCTGCAGGCGCGGGTCGTGCCCTACATGCTCAGCGAGCACACCCTAGAATCGATCGGCGATGCAGCCTGTCATAACCGGCTGCCGCTCTGGTTGCGCCCGATCAACGCGTTCGACCGTTGGCGTCACCGGCGCTGGGAACAGCGGGTGCTGCGTCAGCCCAGCGAGGTGGTGACAGTCAGCGCCATCGATGCCGAACGGATACACCGGGCCAGTGGCCGCGAGGTCAACGTGGTGGTCGATGGCGTCGACTGTGCGTACTACGAAAACGTGCAGCCGGCGGTGCACAGCCAGCGCCTGCTGTTTGTCGGCAACTTTGAATATGGCGCCAACCTTGAAGCCATCGAGTGGGCCCTGGACGAGATTCTTCCGCAGGTGTGGATGAGCAACCCGGCCGTGCGCCTGGCCATTGCGGGGCATGCCTTGCCTTCAAGCTGGAAACTGCGCTGGAACGACCCGCGCATCGAATGGATGGGCTACCGGCCTGACCTGCGCGAACTGCAGCGGCGCTCGGCAGTGTTTTTCGCGCCGTTGAAATACGGCGGCGGTTCCAAGGTAAAGATCCTCGAGGCCATGGCCGCCGGCCTGCCGGTGATCACCACCGGCAAGGGCGTCTCGGGGTTGCAGGTCAACAACGGTGAGCACTATCTGGGCAGCGACGACGGCGATCAACTCGCCCTGCTGATCACCCAGTTGCTCAACCAGCCGTGGCGCTTGTCCCAGCTTTCCCACGCCGGGCGGGAGTTCGTCCGGCAACGGCACGACTGGAGCGTCGCGGCGCAGGAGCTCGAGGGGGTCTACCTGCGACTCAAGCAGCAATTGACGCCGGATGACGCACTGCCGCTGGGTGTGTTGCTCGGCCGGTCAGCCGAGTAGCTCGCTCAGGGGAATGAACCGCACAGTGTCGCCACACCGCGGCGTCCTGCCTTCCCTGACTTCCACCAGGCCCTCGGCCCAGGCAGCGCTGCGCAGCACCCCCGAACTCTGGTTCTTGTAGATGCGTGCCTGGCCGTCCTCGATACGGCCACGCAGGTACTCGCGCCGGGTGCCCGCCTTCGGCCAGTCGAAACCGGCGGGAACGTTGAACTGCAATGGCGCAACGGACTGCACGCCTTGGCGGCGCAACAGGTAGGGCCTGGTCAGCAGGCCGAAGGTGACCAGCGTCGATGCCGGGTTGCCCGGCAGGCCAATCACTGGCACACCTCGATAGTGACCGAAGGTCAGCGGCTTGCCGGGCTTGATCGCCAGTTTCCACAAGGCCAGCTCACCGGCCTCGCGCAGGGCGATGCCGAGGTAATCCGCCTCGCCTACCGAGACGCCGCCGGTGGAGAGGATCAGGTCGACATCGCCCAGCCCGGCCAGGCACTGGCGGGTCAGCTCCAGGTCATCGGCGAGGATCCCGACGTCGACCACGTCGCAACCCAGGCGCTGCAACCAGCTGGCCAGCAGGCGGCGATTGCTGTTGTAGATCTGCCCAGGCCCCAGCGGCAGGCCCGGCTCGACCAGCTCGTCGCCGGTCGAGAGCACGGCAACCCGCACCCGGCGTACCACGTCGAGCTCCGCGTGGCCCAGGGATGCCGCCAGGCCGAGCTCGATCGGCCCCAGCCGCGTGCCCTTGTCCAGCACGGTTTCGCCCACGCGGGTTTCCTGGCCTTGCGGCCTGACGTTCTGGTCGAGTCTCAGCGGCTGCAGGAAACGCACGCGCTGATCATCCAGTACTTCGGCGTTTTCCTGCATTTCAACGCAATCGGCGCCTGCCGGCAGGGGCGCGCCGGTGAAGATCCGCGCACAGGTGCCCGGCTGCAAGGCTGCGGGCGCGTGGCCTGCGAAAATCCGCTGACTGACCGGCAACGGCTGGCCCTGCCAGTCAGCCAGGCGCAGCGCGTAGCCGTCCATGGCACTGTTCGGCCATGGCGGCAGGTCGAGGCTGGCGACCAGCGCCGAAGCCAGCACCCTGCCTTCGGCGTCAGCCAGCGACACCCGCTCGACTTCCTCGATCGGCGCGGCATCGGCCAGCCCCAGCAAGCGCTCCAGCGCCTCCTCGACCGGCATCAATGGCCGTCCCGCACCTGGCTCAGCCACGGCTTTCACACGGCGCTGCCTGTTTCAGGTGAGGGACAAAGTTGCACGGCCGGTGACGGGCATCGAGCTGCTCGCCCAGAATGCCATCCCAGCCGGTGCGCACGGCGTTGGTCGAGCCCGGCAGGCAGCACACCAAGGTACCGTTGGCCAGTCCTGCCAAGGCACGTGACTGAACGGTCGAAGTACCGATATCGGCCACCGAAATCTGCCGGAACAGTTCGCCGAAACCATCGACCTGCTTATCCAGCAGGCAGGCAACGGCCTCGGGCGTACTGTCGCGACCGGTGAAGCCAGTGCCGCCAGTGATCAGCACCACCTGCACCTGCTCGTCGGCGATCCAGGTGGCGACCTGTGCGCGAATCTTGTAGAGGTCGTCCTTGAGCAACACCCGCGCAGCCAGTGCATGGCCGGCCGCGGTCAGGCGGTCGACAAACATCTGGCCGGACGTATCGGTTTCCAGGGAGCGGGTATCGCTGACCGTCAGCACGGCAATGTTCAGCGGGACGAAAGGTACATCTGCCTTGGCTTTCATGGGAGGCCTTGGGTCCGTTGCAGGGAATGAATGCCCTCTTTTATAACACAGGGCGCCTGGCGGCTGGCTTGGACGGGCCAGGCATTGTCATGGGTCAGTGCCTGGCCAGTGCCGCTATGCTGCACTGGCACACGGAACTTGCAATGATGCCCTGCGTCATACAGTCAACTAGCACCATCGAACTGGAGAAACATGATGAACCAACGGATCCTTCCTGCCTTCATGCTCGCATTGGGCCTCGCCACCCTCGCCGGCTGTGCATCGCCAACCGTGATTACCCTCAATGACGGTCGTGAGATCCAGGCGGTGGACAAGCCGAGTTTCGATGACGACTCCGGTTTCTATGAAATCGAGCAGCTCGATGGCAAGCGTACCCGTATCAACAAGGACCAGATCCGCACCGTCAAGGAGCTGTAATCAGGCGACGAGCGTCCCGTCTGGGGGGCTTGTCGGCAAATTACAGGATCGAGTAGGATTTTGGTTATCGGAGTGTAGCGCAGCCAGGTAGCGCGTCTCGTTCGGGACGAGAAGGCCGCAGGTTCGAATCCTGTCTCTCCGACCAGCCTCCTGCCGATCCGAAAAACCCGCCCTGTGCGGGTTTTTTCCTGTCTGCGTGAGCATCGCGAAGTGCGCCTGATCAAGCACTCAGCCGCGAAGTCACCTGCCCCAGTTGCCCCGAAAGCCCATGCAACCGCTGTCCGGCCTGCTCCGTCTCCTGCACGGCCTGCTGGTTGGACGTCGCAATACGGGTAATCTCGACCAGATTGCGCGAAATATCCTCGGCCACGCTGGTCTGTTCTTCGGCCGCCGTGGCTATCTGCCGGTTCATGTCACGGATCGCTTCCACCGCCGTGGTGATGCGCTGCAGCATCTGTCCCGCATGCTGGACCTGCTCCGCCCCTTCCTCGCTGCGCTGCTGCCCGCTCTCGATCGCCTTTACCGCCTCCAGCGCGCCTGACTGCACGGCATCGATGATCTGGTTGATCTCGGCGATCGAGGCCGCAGTACGCTGGGCGAGGCTGCGTACTTCATCTGCGACCACTGCGAAGCCTCGACCGGCCTCACCGGCCCGGGCGGCTTCGATGGCGGCGTTGAGGGCGAGCAGATTGGTCTGCTCGGCAATGCCGCGAATGACTTCGAGTACCTTGCCGATTCGCGTACTGTCACTTTCCAGGTGGCGGATCACCGCAGCCGTGCCGGCGATTTCCCGATTGACCTGGGCGATGGTGTCGATGGTGGCCTGCATCACCTGTTCGCCCGCCTGGGCGCTGTGATCCGCATCGTCAGCCGCGCGCGCGGCTTCGGCGGCGTGACGGGCAACTTCCTGAGCGGTGGCGGACATCTCATGCATGGCAGTGGCAACCTGGTCGGTGCGCTGGAACTGATCATCCGTGCCTCGGGCCATGTCGCCGGCAATACTGCGCAACTTCCCGCTGGCGCTCTCCAGCTCGACGGCGTTTGCCTTGAGATGCCCGATGCTCTCGGCGAGGAAATCCCGCAGAGTGTTGGCCGCCATGGCCAGGCGGCCCAGTTCGTCCTGGCGGCGACTTTCCACTCGTGCTGCAAACCGCCCCTGGCTCAGCTGCGCAACGTACTCGATCAGTTCGCGGATCGGCTCGATCAAGGTGCGGTTGACCAGCCAGAGGCTGAACAGGCCCACCAGCAACGCCGAACCCAGCATCACCAGCAGTCCCAGCCAGACGGTGCGCTCGGCCCCGGCACTGATCCGGCCCGCTCGCTCACGGGCATCGGCACGAAGTTGTTCCACCAGAGCGCTCATCTGCTCGCTGGCAGCGCGATCCACACCTTTCACCGCCAGATCCCCCGCAGCGGGATCGGCGCCGGCGGCGATAAATGCCTGGCGACCCGCCTGGTACGCCTGCCCCAGCTGCCGATGGCTGTCACGCAGTTCGAGCAGGCGGGCCTTGAGCGCGGGCTCACTGCTGTCGACCAGTTGCCCAAGCAGCGTCTGGACCTGCTGCTCGCGTGCCTGGAATTGCCGCCAGTACTTGTCCAGCTCGGCCGGCTGGCGACCGCGCAACAGCACGTTTTTCCATTCCTGGACCTGCACCTTGAACTGCAGGTTGGCCTCGTCGATGATTTGCGACGCCCGCAGCGGCCCATCCACCAGGTCAGCGTAGCCACGCACACTCGAGGACAGGAACTGGAAGCACACCAAGGCGATCAGCAGCATCGCTGCCAGGCTGCCCGCGAGAAGTGCAAGAATCTGGAGTTTCAGGGATTTACGCAACATTACAGCTCTCGGAACAAGGATAGGGGGAGCGGCGCCCAAGGCACCGACCGGCAAAGACGTCCTTGTCCTCGTTAGCTGACGGTCATCTCAGGCCAAAAAAAAGCTGCCATCGTGGAGGTGGCAGCCGAGTTTCCAGCGTCTCGCAACAGCTGGGAAGATAGTCTCAGGGCATTGCTACAGAAATGTGACACCCACTCTCAAGTGCCACTTTCCACTAAGCCATGGCGCCGAATTGCAGGGCTGCCAGACGCGCATACAGCGGGCTCTGGCTGATCAACTGCCGGTGGGTTCCGACAGCCACTACCTGCCCATGATCAATCACCGCGATGCGCTCGGCATGCTGCACCGTGGCCAGGCGATGGGCGATTACCAGGGTCGTGCGGCCGGCCATGAGCTTGGGCAGGGCTTGCTGGATCAAGTGCTCACTCTGAGCATCCAGGGCGCTGGTGGCCTCGTCGAGCAGGAGAATGGGCGCGTCGGTCAGCAGCGCGCGGGCAATGGCCAAGCGTTGGCGCTGGCCGCCGGACAGGCCGATGCCGCCCTCCCCGAGCACGGTCTGATAACCCTGGGGCAGTTGCTGAATGAACTCATGGGCGTGGGCACCGCGTGCCGCTGCCTCGACGTCCGCCCAACTCGCATGCGGGCGTCCATAGCGGATATTGGCTTCCACGCTGCCGCGAAACAGCGCGGGGTTTTGCGCCACCAGTGCGTACTGGCGGCGCAGCTCGGCCGGATCGAGATCGGTCAACGCCAGGCCATCGAGCAGGATACGCCCCTGCTGCGGGTCATGAAATCTCAGCAGCAGGTCGAACAGCGTCGACTTGCCCGCGCCCGATGGCCCAACCAATGCCAGCGTCTGCCCAGGCTCGATACTCAGGGAGAGCCCATCGATGGCGGCGACGCCCGTCCGTGATGGATAGGCGAAGCGCACGTCCTGCAGTTCGATACGGCCACTGGCACGCCCTGCGGGCAAACTCCCGGGCTGTACAGGGGCGAGGATGTTGCTGCGTGCCGCCAGCAGCTCGGCGATGCGCTCTGCGGCGCCGGCAGCCCGCTGCAATTCGCCGATGACCTCGCTCAGGGTCCCGAATGCGCTGCCGACAATCAGGCTGTAGAAGACGAATGCCGCCAGGTCGCCGCCGGAGATGCGCCCGGCAATCACGTCCATGCCACCGACCCAGAGCATCACCCCCACGGCCCCGAGCACCAGCACGATCACCAGGGTGATCAGCCATGCCCGTTGGGCAATGCGCTGGCGCGCTACTCCGAACGCCGCCTCGACGGTGCCGGCGAACAGCTGCCGGTCCAGGGCTTGATGGTTGTAGGCCTGCACGGTCTTGATCTGGCCGAGAGTCTCGGCAACGTAGCTGCCGACATCGGCGACCCGGTCCTGGCTCTGACGCGACAGACTGCGTACCCGGCGCCCGAACAGCAGGATGGGCGCCAGTACCAGCGGCAAGGCCAGCACCACGATACTGGTGAGCTTGGGGTTGGTGATGAACAGCAGGATGATCCCGCCAATCACCATCAGCGCATTGCGCAGGAACATCGACAGTGAAGAACCGATCACCGACTGCAGCAGAGTCGTGTCTGCCGTCAGCCGCGACTGGATTTCCGAGCTGCGGTTGTCCTCGAAAAAGCCTGGATGAAGGTCGATCAGATGATCGAACACCTCGCGCCGGATATCGGCCACGCAGCGCTCGCCGATCCAGCTCACCAGATAGAAGCGGCTGAAGGTGCCTACCGCAAGCGCCAGCACCAGCAACATGAACAGACCAATGGACTGGTTGAGCAGGTGCGGCGAACGGGTCATGAAACCCTGGTCGACCAGCAGCCGGATGCCCTGGCCCATGGAAAGCGTGATGGCGGCGGTAACGATCAGCGCCAGCAATGCCAGCAGGGCCTGTTTGCGATAGGGTCGAAGAAAGCGCCAGCCGAGCCTCAAGGCCTGGCGCTGACGTGAAGGAACAGTTTCGAGCATGACGTACGCCGTTCATCCGCAGGTTTGTTGCAGGGTAGCACTGACCGTTCGTCGCTTGCCGATGAACTCGTGGCACAGGGCCACGTCGGAACCCAGGCACTGCACGAAAGCACTGCTACATTGGATATTGCCTAGATCGTTTCGGTCTAAAGTGCCACTGGAGCTTTGTCACACTTTCTGTTGGACTGTGCTCGTCCCACCGTGATGACCGCGGGTGCTGTCACAGACCCGTCACGGCTCGGGGATACCCTGAATTTGCAACCTGATGAGGAGACAGGAAATGAGCTTGCAACATAGCAGCGAACCGCAAAACACCGCGCCCCAGTCCCAGGCCCAAGTCTGTGGCTCGATCATCGATTCTCAGGGCCATGAGATACCGATCACCGAGCAGATGATCCAGGAAGCCTGCCAAAACCTGGAGCAGAACCGGGTCGATCTTTCCAAGAAAGGCTGAGCCTCGAATTATTTCGACCCGGCGCATGCGCCGGGTTTTTGTTGGCTGCAAAAAGAGCCTCAGACCAGCACCGCCCCCAGCGCACTCACTACCTGCGCCAGTTGCGGCGCCTCGCCACGTACCCGCACTGTCAGGCCCTCGATTTCACGACGCTCCGGATAGCCCTTGCGCAACAGGTCGAACGCCGCTCGCTGCTCGGCCGGATCTTCGCTCAGGCTGCGGCGGAAATCGGCATCGTCCCGGCGTGGGTCATAGACCGCCCGGCACAGCGCAGCCAGCGCCCACGCAGGCGCAGTGCGCGCATCCAGATCGACCTGGGCCAGGCTCGGCGGCGGCAACAGGGCCGCCAGGCGCACCAGTTCGGGCTCGCCGCGCCAGCGGCAGAACGCCTGGTAGACCTGCGCCGTGCCGCGCTGCCGGCCATCGAGGCTGTAACCGGCAATGTGCGGCGTGGCCAGGGTACACAGGTCGGCCAGGGCAAGATCGACCTGCGGCTCGCCTTCCCACACGTCCAGCACAGCCTGCACATCTTCGCGCGCCAGCAGCAGCTCGCGCAGGGCCTGGTTATCCACCACCGGCCCGCGGCTGGCATTGATCAGCCAGGCACCGGTGCGCAAGCGTGCCAGTTGCTCACGACCCATCAGATGCCAGGTGGGATCGGAGCCATCACGCAGCAGTGGGGTGTGCAGGCTGATCACATCGCACTGCTCGATAATCGTGTCGAGGTCTACGAAATCGCCTTCTCCACGGACCTGGCGGGGCGGGTCGCAGACCAGCACTTTCCAGCCCAGGCCGCGCAGCACGCGTACCAGCCGCTCGCCGACCTGCCCGGCGCCGACCACGCCATAGACCCGGTCCTCCAGCGCCACGCCATCGAGTTCCGCGAGTGTCAGCAGGCTGCCCAGCACATAATCGACGACGCCTCGGGCATTGCAACCCGGAGCGCTGCTCCAGTGGATGCCGGCCTGGGCAAAATAATCCAGGTCCAGGTGATCGGTGCCAATGGTGCAGGTGCCGACAAAACGCACCCGGCTGCCCTCGAGCAACTGCTGATGGACCCGAGTGACCGAACGCACCAGCAGCACATCGGCGTCCTTGACGCAGGCGGCGTCGATGGCCCGGCCCGGATAGCGGCGTATTTCGCCGAAGCCGGCAAAGAAGGCATCGAGCAACGGAATATTCTCGTCGGCAACAATCAGCATGGCGCTCTCCTGTAGGGGAAACGCAGTGTAGGCGCTCCGCGCGAGCTGTTCCAGCCGCTCATGGCATGCCGGGCGAGGCGTCAAGCCCGGCGTCTAGTCGGCTTTCTTGCGGATCCAGTACAGGTAGGTGCCGGCCTGCTCTTGCTGCTCCAGCAACTCATGGCCAAGGAACACACAGAACTTGGGAATATCGCGGCGTGTCGAGGGGTCGGTGGCGATGACCTTGAGCAGGCCGCCAGCGGCCAGGTCGCGAACACGCTGGTGCAGCATCATCACCGGTTCCGGGCAGTTCAGGCCGGTGGCGTCGAGAATGGCGTCAGGGGTGAAATCGGTCATGGGGTACTCCGTGCAAGAGCCGCCATTGTCGCTCATGCCGTCAAGCGCCGCTATCCTCAATGGCCCGGCGCGATGGCACCGGGCCTAATGGCTCAGCCGGCGTCGACCGCCGCTGCCAGGGCACGGGCAAAGCGCGCCGCGACCTCGTCGATCTGCACGGCGGTGATGATCAGCGGCGGCAGGAAACGCACCACCGCGCCATGGCGACCGCCCAGTTCCAGGATCAGCCCACGCTTGAGGCACTCACGCTGCACACGTGGGGCCAGGCTGCGCGACGCGGCCGGATGGCCCAAGGCATCGATGGCGCCTTGCGGATCGATCAGCTCGACCCCCAGCATCAAGCCACGGCCACGGATGTCGCCCAGCTGCGGGAAGTCGCGCTGCAGCACCTGCAACTGTCCACGCAGGCGCTGGCCCATGGCTTCGACGTGCGCACACAGGTCGTGTTCGAGCAGGTATTCGATCACTGCCGAGCCTGCCGCCATGGCCATCTGGTTACCACGGAAGGTGCCGGCGTGGGCGCCGGGCGCCCAGGTGTCGAGCCACTGGCGATAGACCATTACCGCCAGCGGCAGGCTGCCGCCGATTGCCTTGGATAGCACGACGACATCCGGCACGATACCGGCATGCTCGAAGGCGAACATCCGTCCTGTCCGGCCAAGGCCGCTTTGCACTTCATCGACGATCAGGGCGACACCGGCCTCCTCGGTGATCCGCCGGACGCCACGCAGCCATTGCAAGTCGGCGGGGATCACGCCGCCCTCGCCCTGCACCACTTCGAGAATCACCGCAGCCGGGAGCGCTACGCCAGCTTCCGGGTCGCTGAGCAGGTTTTCCAGGTAATGCAGGTTGGCTTGCACGCCGGCTTCGCCGCCCAGGCCGAACGGGCAACGGTAGTCGTAGGGATAGGGCATGAACTGCACGCCATTGCTCAGCAAGGCTCCCAGGGGCTGCTTCGGCCCCCGGCTGCCCATCAGACTCAGCGCGCCCTGGGACATTCCATGATAGCCGCCCTGGAAGGCCAACACGGTGCTGCGCCCGGTCGCCGTGCGCACCAGCTTGAGCGCGGCCTCGACCGCATCAGTGCCGGTCGGCCCGCAAAACTGGATCCTTGCCTCCCGACGCAGTGCCTCGGGCAGCAGGCCGAACAGGTCCTGCACAAACCGGTCCTTGACCGGCGTGGTCAGGTCCAGGGTGTGGAGGGGAAGCTCGTCGGCCAGCACCTGCCGGATCGCCTCGATCACCACCGGATGGTTATGGCCCAACGCCAATGTCCCGGCGCCCGCCAGGCAATCGATGAATTCCCGGCCTTCGACGTCTTCCACGTAGATGCCGCGCGCACGCTTGAGCGCCAACGGCAGACGACGCGGGTAGCTGCGGGCATTGGACTCCTGCTGTTGCTGGCGCACCAGCAGGGGCGAGTCAGCGAACTCATAGAGGCGTTCCGGCTCGGAACCCGGCATTACCTGGGCAAGGCTGGAAGCGGTCGACATGTGAAGCACCTCGGGCATGCAAGCGAAGGGGCCCGCCACTTCCTGTAGCCAGATGTGTGCCGGGTTCGATGCATGGAGAACGCTTCAGGAAGGAAAGGATTTAGCGGATTTGCACGCCTGGGGCCTTCCCGCTGACCGCAGACCATACCCCTACCCTCTTGCAGGCACCCGCAACCAGACCCGCAAGCCATCATGGCCGCTCTCGAACCGCAAGCTGCCCGCACAGCGTTGCGCGATCGCCTGAACGATCGCCAGCCCCAGCCCGCAACCCCCACTCTGGCTGGTGCGCCAGAACCGTTCGGTCAGGTGCTGCAGATCATCCGCCGGGATCCCTGGGCCATGGTCCCGCACCAGGAAGCCCACTTGCCCGTCGGCCATCTGCACCTCGAGTTCCACCGGCTCACTCCCGGCGGTATGCCGCAAGGCGTTGTCGAGCAGATTGCGCAGGGCCGCCACCGCCAGGGGCGCCGGCATGCCAAGGTAGATTTCGGCGGCCTCCGCGGGCAGGCGCAGGGTAATGCGGCGCTTGTCGCCCCCGCCTGCGTCCTGCACCGCCTGCAAGGCGACCTGTTCGGCGCTGCAACGCACACCGTCGTCGAATGACAGGCTACCTTCGACCCGCGCCAGCATCAGCAACTGCTCCAGGGTCCGGTGCAGTCGGTCGGCGCCTTGTTCGGCGTGCTCCAGGGCCTGCTCGCGTACCGCGCCCTCAGTCATGCGCGCGACTTGCAGGTGGGTCTTGATGGCGGTCAGCGGGCTGCGCAGTTCGTGGGCAGCGTCGTCGGTCAGGCGCCGCTCGCGCTCCAGGGCCTGGGCGATACGCAAGAACAGCTGGTTCTGGGTCTCGAGCAGGGGCTGCAACTCGCTCGGCATGCCAGCCACCTGCAGCGGCTCGACGCTGTCGGCGCGTCGCTTGCGCAGGGCATCACGCATGCGGTTGAGTGGCTCGAGACCCTTGCCTAATCCAATCCACAGCAGGCCCAGGCTGCCAAGCAGGGCCATCACCACTGGTGCGGAGGCGGCCAGCAGGATCGAACGATTCAGGGCTTCGCGCTCCATATGGCGGTCGGCGGTGGTGATGCGCACGTCACCCCGTGTGTAGGTGAACGTGCGCCACAACGCGCCGTCGATGGTCTGGTCCTGGAAACCACTGCGCTCGGCATCCATCGAGCCGTCATGCTTGTGGTTGCTGGCAAGTATCTCGCCACGCAATGAGCTGACCTGGCACGCCATCCCGTCCGGCACGCTGAGCTGGTCGGCGGCGAACCGCGTCTCCCGGCCCTGGGCGGAAAGTGGCTGGGGCAGTTGCTCGATCAGTCCGGCCACCATTCGGGCCGAGGCCACCAGGCGCTGGTCCAGGGAAAACATCATCTGCTGGCGCAGGTCCTGCAGCATCCAGGCCGCGGCCAGGGCCCAGATGAACACAAAGGCACTCCCCAGGATCAGGCTCAGGCGCACCCGCAGGCTCACGATGACGCCCCCTGCGGTATCTGCGCCGCTCCCAGGCGGTAGCCCAAGCCGCGCACCGTCTCGACAATGCCGTTGCCCAGCTTGCGGCGCAGGTGGTGGATATGCACGTTGAGGGCGTTGCTCTCGACCTCGTCGCTGAAGCCGTACACGCAGTCCTTGAGCTGCTCGCTGCTCAGCACACGCCCGGGATTGTTGAGCAGTGCCTGGAGCAACGCCTGCTCACGCCGCGACAGGTCGACCGGCTGGCCGCCAAGGGTCGCGATGCAACTGCTGGGGTCGTAACGCAGCGGGCCATGCTCGATGACGTTCACCGCCCGGCCCACTGCGCGGCGTACCAGGGTATGCAGGCGCGCTGCGAGCTCTCGCAGGTCGAAGGGCTTGAGCAGGTAGTCGTCGCCCCCTGCCTGCAGCCCCTCGACGCGGTCGGTGATGGCGTCGCGGGCGGTCAGAATGAGCACCGGCAGCGTCTCGCCCTGCTGACGCAGGCGGCGCAGCAGCTTCAGGCCGTCCTCGTCGGGCAGGCCCAGGTCCAGCACCATCACGTCGAACTTCGCCGCCTGCAGTAGTGCCCGGGCCGCCGAGGCAGTACCCACCCGGTCGACGGTCAAGCCCTGGGCGGCAAGGCCTGCGCTGATGCCGCTGGCGATCAGGTCGTCATCCTCGCAAAGCAGGACGTGCATGAAGGAGCCTCCAAGGGAAAGGTGCATTGCACAGGCGAGCGATTAAGACAGGATTATGCCCCGCTACGCCCTCGCCGTCGCGGGCCCGGCGACCATCGCGCCGGCGTGGGTTAACCCTCGGTTAATCGATGCGCATCAGCATGAACGGCTCAACTGCACTGCCAAGGCGTCGACATGCGCGTTCTTTTTCTTTCACTGATGCTTCTGCTCGCCGGGCCTCTTCAGGCCAACCCTTTTTTCACGCAGCCAGACTTCCTGCCCGTGGACAAGGCGTTCGTGCTGTCCCATGAGCGCCTGTCCTCGGGCGAAGTGCGCGTGCATTTCACGATCAAGGAGGGCTACTACCTCTATCAGAAGCGCCTGAAGTTCGACGGCCTCGCCGCCGCCCAGCAGCCGATCCTGCCCGAGGCGCTCAATCACCATGACGAGTTCTTCGGCGACAGCCCGGTCTACCGCGGCGAGCTGGAGCTGGTGGTGCCTGGCAGCGCCAGCGGGCAGTTGCGCCTAGGCTGGCAAGGCTGCGCCGATGCCGGCCTGTGCTATCCGCCGCAGACGACCCTGATCGAGTTGGGCGCGAGTCCGACTGCAGGGGCCGCGGCCGAGCTCGCCAGCGACCAGACCCTGGCGAGCGGCCTGCGCGACGCGAGCCTCGCCTGGAGCCTGCTGGCATTCTTCGGCCTGGGCCTGCTGCTGGCGTTCACGCCGTGCTCGCTGCCGATGCTGCCGATCCTCGCCGGGTTGGTCCTGGGCAATGGCGCCAGTGCCCGGCGCGGCTGGCTGCTGGCCGGGGTGTATGTGCTGAGCATGGCGCTGGTATATGCCTCCCTGGGGGTGGTCGCCGCGCTGCTCGGCGCAAGCCTGCAGGCATGGCTGCAGCAACCCTGGCTGCTAGGCAGTCTGGCGGCGCTGTTCGTGCTCCTGGCCCTGCCGATGTTTGGCGCCTTCGAGCTGCAATTGCCGATGGCACTGCGAGACCGCCTGAACCGCGCGGGCCAAGGCACACAGGGCGGCAGCCTCTACGGCGCCGGGCTGCTTGGTGCATTGTCCGGGCTGCTCATGGGCCCCTGCATGACCGCGCCCCTGGCCGGCGCGCTGCTGTTCATCGCGCAGAGCGGTGATGTGTTGCAAGGCGCGCTGGTGCTGTTCAGCCTTGGCCTCGGGATGGGCGTCCCGCTGCTGTTGCTGGTGACCCTGGGCAACCGCTACCTTCCCCGCCCGGGTGCCTGGATGGATCGGGTCAAGGGGCTGTTCGGATTCGTGTTCCTCGGCATGGCGCTGTATACGCTGCGCAGCACGCTGGCGCCTTCACTGTTCCTGGGCCTGGCGGGTGCGTGGCTGATCGCCCTGGCATGGGCTGCATGGCCCGCGCTGCAACGCCTGCAGCCCTTGCGCGCGGTGCCGCTGCTGGGTGCGCTATGGGGAGGCCTGTTGCTGGTCGGCGCTGCCGCAGGCGGCAGCGATCCCTGGCAGCCGTTGCAGCCGTTTACCGCAGGCCCCGCCCCGGCACAGCCCATCCAGGCACACGACGCCTTCATCACGGTCAGCCAGCCTGAGGCACTGCAGCGTGAGCTCGACGCTGCCAAGGCCCGTGGCCAATGGGTGCTGCTGGACTACTATGCCGACTGGTGCGTGTCGTGCAAGGTCATGGAAAAGCAGGTGTTCGCCCGGGATGACGTGCAGGCAGGCCTGGCCGGGGTACACCTGCTGCGCCTGGATGTCACCGCCGATACAGCGGCAAGCCGCGCGCTGCTGCAGCGCTATGAGGTCCCTGGCCCGCCAAGCCTGATATGGATCGGGCCGGAGGGCGATGAGCGCCGGTCCAGGCGCATCACCGGCGAGACCGACGCCGCAAGCTTCATCCAACAGTGGACCCAGACACGGAGCCAAGGCTGATGCTGACCCTGACCCTCGGGCCATTGACCATGGCCCTCAACCACCTGCTGTTGCTGTGCGCGCTCCTGATCGCCAGCGTGGTCGGCTGGTGGGTCGGACGCCGCAGCGGACAGAATCCGGAATCGGCGTTGTTCAACCTGTTCGTGGTGGGCCTGCTCAGCGCGCGCGTGGGGTTTGTGGCGAACTACTGGCCGATGTACCGGGACGACCTGGCCCAGGTGATCGACCTGCGCGACGGTGGCTTTCTGCTCTGGCCCGGCGTACTGGCGGTAATGTGTGGCGCCCTCTGGTACGGGTGCCGGCATGCCGGCCTGCGGCGTCCGCTGGGCTGGGGACTGTTCAGTGGCGCACTGTTCTGGATCCTCGGCAGCCTGGCCAGCCATCTCTACAGCCAAGGCACGCAATTGCCGGACCTGACCCTGCGCAATGCCAGCGACCGGCCGGTTGCCCTGGCGCAATACCGGGGACGCCCGCTTGTGGTGAACATCTGGGCCACCTGGTGCCCGCCCTGCCGGCGGGAGATGCCGGTGCTGCAGCAGGCCCAGCACGAGCATCCGGACGTGACCTTCCTGTTCGTCAACCAGGGTGAAACGCCCCAGACGGTGGCCACCTTTCTCAACACCACCGGGCTGAACCTGGTCCACGTACTTTTCGACGGCAGCGGCCAGCTGGCCCGGCACGTCGGCTCCATGGCCCTGCCCACCACACTCTTCTACAACGCTGAAGGCCATCTGGTCGGCAGCCACATGGGCGAGCTGTCGCGCGCGAGTCTCCAGCATGCGCTGGAACCTCTGGAACGCCCCACGCCCTCCGCACAAGGAAAGCAATGATGCGCTTCACTCCCCTGCTGCCCCTGGCGTTCACATTGCTGGCCGCCCCCATCCTCCACGCCGAAGAGCTACCCAGGGCGATCCAGCAGCTGCAAGCCAAGGGCGCCGTGATCAAGGGCAGCTTCGATGCTCCCGACGGCCTGCGCGGCTACGCCGCCGAGTATCAGAACAACGGTGTCGCCCTGTACCTGACCCCCGATGGCAAGCATGTGCTGGTCGGCAGCCTGATGGACGAACAGGGCCAGGACCTCAGCGCTGCCCCCCTGGACAAACTGGTGTATGCGCCGATGAGCAAGGCGGTCTGGGCCAGGATGCAGACCTCTGCCTGGATCGCCGACGGCAAGGCCGATGCGCCGCGCACGATCTACGTGTTCAGCGACCCCAACTGCCCCTACTGCAATCTGTTCTGGCAGCAGGCACGTCCTTGGGTCGACTCGGGCAAGGTGCAGTTGCGGCACATCATGGTGGGGATAATCCGCGAGGACAGCCCTGGCAAGTCGGCAGCCCTGCTGGCGAGCAAGGACCCGGCCCAAGCACTTCATGCCCATGAGCAGGCAGGCAAGGCCAGCACGCTGACGGCACTCAAGCAGATACCCGAAGCAGTCCAGGCCCGGCTCGACGGCAACCTTGCGCTGATGGAACAGCTAGGGTTGGCAGCGACCCCGGCGATTTTCTATCAGGACGAGAATGGTCGGCTGCAAAGCCAGCAAGGCGCGCCCCGGCCAGAGATACTCGGGAAGATCATGGGGAAACAGTAGAACTCTGGAGCCGCCGCCTGCCACGGTGGCTCCAGTGCAGCCGCTATTTCAGATCCAGCCGCCGCAGGTGGCACGTGACCTCTTCGCGGTCGTGATACAGCTGCTTGCAAGCAATCGAAACCTTGACCTTGCGCGCCTTGAATCCTTCCTCGATACGGTCCAGCAACCGCCGGACCTCCGCATAGCGCTGCTTCATCGGCAGCTTGAGGTTGACCACCGCCTCACGGCACAAGCCCTCCCCCAGCCAGGTTTCGAGCAACGCCGCGCTGCGCGCCGGCTTCTCGACGATATCGCAGACCATCCAGTCCACCGTCTGCCGCGGGCGCCAGGTAAACCCGTCCGCCATCAGGTGCTGGACCAGGCCGGTGTCCATCAGGCTCTCGGCCATCGGCCCATTATCGATCGCGGTCACCAACATGCCGCGGCGCACCAGCTGATAGGTCCAGCCACCGGGAGCCGCGCCGAGGTCGACGCCGGTCATGTCGCCGGACAGACGATCTTCCCACTGGTCACGCGGGATAAACTGATGCCAGGCCTCCTCCAGCTTGAGCGTCGAGCGGCTGGGGGCTTCGCGGGGGAACTTGAGCCGGGGGATACCCATGGGCCACAGTGCTGAGTTGCCTGCTTCTGCAACGCCGACGAAGACCCGGCGACCGCTGATGAAGGTCAGCAGCAGGCGTGGGCCCGGGCCGCCGTCGACCAGCCGGCGGGCCTTCTCGAGCGCCTTGCGCAGCGGCACTTCGAACTTGCGGCAGAAGGTCGATAGCTCCTTGCCGTCGTTTGTGTCGACCACTTCCAGCCACAGGCTCGAGCACACCGGCAGATCGGCGAGATGAGCGAGCAGTACGCTGATACGGTCGGTTTCAGGCAGTTCGATGAAGCTGCCACGGGCCCACTGGCGCGGGAAGATCAACTGGGAGAAGCGCAGTTCACGCATCAGCCGTTCGGCGCCAGCGGCCTCGTTGCAGACGAATTCGGCGCAGGCGCTGTGCGGCTTGCCCTTGGCGTAACCGGCAACGCCCAGGCGAGCAGCGTGCTCGCTGATCTCGGCGCAGACTTCGCCCTCGAAGCCGGGCCGACAATGCATGAACAGGGTATTCATTTCTCACTCCACGACGGTTGGCGCGGATTCCGCCAACCTTGACCCGGTGCACAGGCATGCACCGGCAAAGCGGCAGATGATAAAGGAAGATCGGAACCTGCGACACGCCCCGCCGGTCCAGTATTGGGTTGGGGCCGGCAAAGCCGGTCTAACCTGACCATTTCAGCCAGGTCCGTGCCGTGCGGACCTCCACAGAGGCGGTGATACCGGCAACACCCAGAAAATTGTCGGCCACCGGCGCAGAAGGAGTTGGCAATGCCCTCGCTCGATAGCCTGAACACCCTCAAGACCCTGACCATCGCTGGCCGGCCGTATCATTACTTCAGCCTGGCAGAGGCTGCCCGTCAGCTCGGCGACCTGCAGAAGCTGCCCATGTCGCTCAAGGTCCTGCTGGAAAACCTGTTGCGCTGGGAGGATGGCAAGACCGTCACCGGCGACGACCTGCGCGCGCTCGCCGAATGGCTCAAGGCGCGCCGCTCCGATCGTGAGATCCAGTACCGCCCCGCCCGGGTGTTGATGCAGGACTTCACCGGCGTCCCGGCGGTAGTCGACCTGGCGGCGATGCGCGCGGCCATGGCCAAGGCCGGTGGCGACCCGCAGCGCATCAATCCGCTGTCGCCGGTCGACCTGGTGATCGACCACTCGGTGATGGTCGACCGCTATGCCAGCCAGCAGGCATTCGCCGCCAACGTTGACATCGAGATGCAACGTAACGGCGAGCGCTACGCCTTCCTGCGCTGGGGCCAGAGCGCCTTCGACAATTTCCGCGTGGTGCCGCCGGGCACCGGCATCTGCCATCAGGTCAACCTGGAATATCTGGGCCGCACCGTGTGGACACGTGAGGAGGATGGCCGCACCTATGCCTTCCCCGACACGCTGGTGGGCACCGACTCTCACACCACCATGATCAACGGGCTCGGCGTGCTGGGCTGGGGAGTAGGCGGCATCGAGGCGGAAGCGGCCATGCTTGGCCAGCCGGTGTCGATGCTCATCCCCGAAGTGATCGGCTTCAAGCTGACCGGCAAGCTGCGCGAAGGCATCACCGCCACCGACCTGGTGCTGACAGTGACGCAGATGCTGCGCAAGAAGGGTGTGGTCGGCAAGTTCGTCGAGTTCTACGGCGATGGCCTGGCCCAATTGCCGCTCGCGGACCGCGCTACCCTCGCCAACATGGCACCGGAATACGGCGCGACCTGCGGGTTCTTCCCGGTCGACGAGGTGACCCTGGAGTACCTGCGCCTTTCGGGGCGCCCGGATGAAACGGTGCAATTGGTCGAGGCCTATTGCAAGGAGCAGGGTCTGTGGCGCCTGCCCGGCCAGGAACCGGTGTTCAGCGATTCGCTGGGCCTGGACATGGGCGAAGTGGTCGCCAGCCTGGCGGGGCCGAAGCGGCCCCAGGACAGGGTCGCGCTGCCCGATGTGGGGAAGGCCTTCGACGGTTTCATGGGCCTCCAGCCCAAGCCGCAGAGCAAGGAAGTCGGCCGCCTGGAAAGCGAGGGCGGTGGCGGCGTGGCAGTCGGCAATGCCGACCAGGCCGGAGAAGTCAGCTTCGAGCATGGCGGCAAGCATCACTCGCTGCACGACGGCGCCGTGGTCATTGCCGCGATCACCTCCTGCACCAACACCTCCAACCCGAGCGTGATGATGGCGGCAGGCCTGGTAGCGAAGAAGGCCGTGGAAAAAGGGCTGCAGCGCAAGCCATGGGTCAAGAGTTCGCTGGCTCCTGGCTCCAAGGTGGTGACCGACTACTATGCGGCCGCCGGTCTCACCCCCTATCTGGACCAACTGGGCTTCGACCTGGTCGGCTATGGCTGCACCACCTGCATTGGCAACTCGGGGCCGCTGGACGACGCCATCGAGAAGGCCATCAGCAGCGCCGACCTCACCGTGGCCTCGGTGCTCTCGGGCAACCGCAATTTCGAAGGCCGGGTACACCCGCTGGTGAAAACCAACTGGCTGGCATCGCCGCCCCTGGTAGTGGCCTATGCCCTGGCCGGCAGCGTGCGCATCGACCTCTCCAGCGAGCCCCTGGGCACGGGCACCGATGGCGAGCCGGTCTACCTGCGTGACATCTGGCCAAGCCAGCAGGAAATCGCCGACGCCGTGGCGCGCGTCGACACGACGATGTTTCACAAGGAATACGCCGAGGTCTTCGCCGGTGATGAGCAATGGCAAGCGATCGAAGTGCCGCAAGCCGCGACCTATGTCTGGCAGGACGATTCCACCTACATCCAGCATCCGCCCTTCTTTGACGCCATTGGAGGCCCACCGCCGAGTATCGGCGACGTCGACCAGGCGCATATCCTGGCGCTGCTTGGTGATTCCGTGACCACCGACCACATTTCCCCGGCAGGCAACATCAAGGCCGACAGCCCGGCGGGCCGCTACCTGCGCGACAAGGGCGTCGAGCCCCGCGACTTCAACTCCTATGGCTCGCGCCGGGGCAACCATGAAGTAATGATGCGCGGCACGTTCGCCAACATCCGCATTCGCAACGAGATGCTTGGCGGCGAAGAGGGCGGCAATACCGTGCACGTGCCCAGCGGCGAAAAACTGGCAATCTATGATGCCGCCATGCGCTACCAGGCAGAAGGCACGCCATTGGTGGTGATCGCCGGCCAGGAATACGGCACCGGTTCCAGCCGCGACTGGGCCGCCAAGGGCACCAACCTGCTGGGGGTCAAGGCGGTTCTCGCCGAGAGCTTCGAGCGCATCCACCGCTCCAACCTGGTCGGCATGGGGGTCCTGCCCCTGCAGTTCACGTCCGGACAGAACCGCAAGAGCCTGGCCCTGACCGGCAAGGAGCGCGTCGACATACTCGGCCTGAGCGATGCGCACATCCGGCCCGGGATGAGCCTGCCCCTGCGTATCACT
The DNA here is from genome assembly GCF_056312565.1 of Pseudomonas sp. JE3303. Lineage (NCBI taxonomy): Bacteria > Pseudomonadati > Pseudomonadota > Gammaproteobacteria > Pseudomonadales > Pseudomonadaceae > Pseudomonas > Pseudomonas sp. JE3303. Next base: position 159,482 of record NZ_JBWGIF010000008.1, on the reverse strand, counting down.
CGCGAAGATGGCCAGCAGGAGCAGATAGAGGTGCTCTGCCGCATCGATACGCTCAATGAAGTCGAGTACTTCAAGGCCGGTGGGATCCTGCATTATGTACTGCGGCAGTTGATAGCTGCCTGACCCTCCCGCCCTCCCGCTGCAGGGGCGGCTTGATGCCGCCCCTGCCCAGTAGTCCGCACAAATATTCCCTCAATAAAAACAAGGTTGTGCCGATACCTCTGGAAAGACCTGCGGATTGAACTACAGATGCGTAACAACCAACCGATTACTCAGCGCGAACGGACTTTCCCTGCCCAACAGCGGTTGATTTCCACCACCAACTCCAAGGGTGTGATCACCTATTGCAACGATGACTTTGTCGATATCAGCGGCTTCACGCGGGATGAGCTGATCCATGCGCCGCATAACCTGGTGCGTCACCCGGATGTACCGTCCGCGGTGTTCGAGCATATGTGGAGCACCTTGAAACAGGGCCAGCCCTGGATGGGCGTGGTCAAGAACCGCTGCAAGTCGGGCGATCACTACTGGGTAAACGCGTACGTCACGCCTGTGTTCGAAAACAACCAGGTCGCAGGCTTTGAATCGGTGCGGATCAAACCCACCGCCGAACAGATCCGCCGCGCCGAAGCGCTGTACCAGCGTTTGAACCAGGGCAAGCCTGCGGTGCCGCGCCGTGATCGGTGGCTGCCGGTACTGCAGGACTGGCTGCCGTTCATCCTGGTCAGCCAGATCGGTTTCGTGATCGGCAACTGGATTGGCCATTCCTGGGGCTTTGCCTTGGCCGCGGCGCTGTCCGTACCGCTCGGCCTGCTGGGCCTTGGCTGGCAGCAGCGCGGTCTCAAGCGCCTGCTGCGCCTGGCCGACCAGACTACCTCCGACCCGCTTATCGCGCAGATGTATACCGACAGCCGGGGCGTGCAGGCTCGCCTGGAAATGGCCATGCTCAGCCAGGACGCACGCATGAAGACCTGCCTGACTCGCTTGCAGGACAGCGCCGAGCACCTCAACGCGCAGGCTCGCCAGTCCGATACCCTTGCCCACAACAGCTCGACGGGCCTTGAGCGCCAGCGGGTCGAAACCGAGCAGGTCGCCGCAGCGGTCAACCAGATGGCCGCCACCACCCAGGAGGTGGCCAGCCATGTACAGCGCACCGCCGATGCCACGCAGCAGGCCAATCGGTTGACCAGCCAGGGCCGTGAAATCGCCGGTGAAACCCGCGCGGCCATACAGCGCCTGTCAGCGGCCGTGGGCGAAACGGGTCAGACCGTGACCCAGCTGGCCCGTGACAGTGATGAAATCGGCGGGGTGGTCGATGTGATCAAAGGCATCGCTGACCAGACAAACCTGCTGGCTCTGAACGCCGCCATCGAGGCCGCGCGTGCTGGCGAAATGGGACGCGGCTTTGCCGTGGTCGCCGATGAAGTCCGTCAGCTGGCCCAGCGCACGGCTGAGTCCACTGGTCAGATCCATGGCCTGATCGCCAAACTGCAGCAGACCGCCAGCAACGCCGTGCAGACCATGGAAGCCGGGCATCGCCAAGCCGAGGAAGGCGTGGCGCGGGTAATGGAAGCGGACCAGGCACTGGCCGGGATCAGCGATGCGGTTGCCAATATCACCGACATGACGACCCAGATCGCCGCTGCCACCGAGGAACAGACGGCCGTGGCGGATGAGATCAGCCGCAATATCACGACCATTGCCGAGCTGGCCGATCATACGTCCGAGCAGGCCCAGCATTCGGCGCAGCTCAGTGAAGAACTGACGCGTACAGCGACCAGCCAGTATTCGCTGGTGGAGCGGTTCAACCGGTAGCCACGCGGCTACCTTCCACCTACCACTCCAGGCTCAACCTGCTCTCGAAGCAGCGCTCATCGCCGGTCAGCGGATCCTTGAACCTGAGGCTCTTCGCCAGCAGCTTGAGCGGCCTGGAGTAGTCATCTTCGACCTTGCGCAGCTCGGGGTAGAACGGGTCGTTGCAGATCCCGGCACCCAGGGCGCTCATGTGGACGCGCAATTGATGGGTCTTGCCCGTCACCGGCGACAGACCATAGCGCCACCACTCGCCGTTGCGCTCGAGCACCTCGGCCACGGTCTCGCTGTTGGCGATGCCAGGCACTTCCTGCATGCGGAAGAAGGGCTCGCCGTGGACCAGCCTGCTCTTGTGCACCAGAGGAAACTCAAGCGCTGGCAAGGCACCGGCAATCGCCTGGTAGCGCTTGTCGATCTGGCGGTTGGGAAACAGCGACTGATAGGCGGAGCGACTTTGGGGGTCGGCTGAAAACAGCACCAACCCTGCGGTATGCCGATCGATCCGGTGCAAGGGCACCAGGTGCGGGTTGTCGAGACGGCGGATCAGGCGGCGCAGAAGAGTCTGCTCTACATACTCGCCTGTCGGCGTCACGGGCAGAAAATGCGGCTTGTCAGCCACCACCAGATGCTCATCGGCATACAGGATCGTCTCCTCTACCGGTATCGCCTTCTCGTTCGGCACTTCGCGGAAATAGTGGATTCTCAGACCCTGACGGTATGGCAGGTCGATGCTGATGGCCTGCCCCGATGCATCGAGCACACGTGCGCGGGCGATGCGGTCCAGCCACTGCTCGCGGCTGATGGCCTTGAAGTGATCGCACAGGCAATCAAGCACCGTCGCCCAGTTGCCGGGCGGCAGGCAAAGGGTGCTGGCCTGGTGACGTGCCGGATCGAAAGGGGAAGTCATGGCAAGGCTCGTGGAATCGGGCCGGGCATTATCCTCCAAAGGACGCCCGTTCAACCAGCGTGGGCGGCCATTTCGCTGTATTCCTTGAGCCAGCGCAGCACTTGCACAGCCTCCCACCGGCTGGGATCGTACAGGGCGTAGATAAGCCCCTCGTAGCCCACCACGTCGAGTGGCCGATGGTAGCCGGCGCGCTGGAACGACGCTTCGATCTCGGCGAAACAGGTATTGAAGTGCACCTTGCCAAATGGCGTCTTGCCCTCGGTGACCAGGCCGTCAAGACGGAGTTCGAGCACCGCATCGCGTAGCAGGTCGGGAGACATGCGATTGACGCTGTACTTCAGTTGTTCGACATTGACCATCATTCCCGCTCCACCCGCATACTGTATCGATATACAGTGTAGGGCGCGTCACCCATGCCGTCAAACTCCGGGTGACGACTTTCAGCGAAGGAAGGCCACTACCTGCTCCGCATCGAACGGCCAGCTCAGCTCCCCCCCCGTGTCGCAGCGGCGCAGCACCGGGATGGTCAGCGAATAGCGCTCGTACATCGCCTCGTGTTCGGCGATGTCGACCAGCTCCACCAGCAGGCCATGCTCGACGAACGGCATCAGCAGTGCCTCCGCCACTTCGCACAGGTGGCACCCCAGGGTACCAAACAGTTGGCATTCAGGAAGCATGGGCATGGTGTCCGCAGTGCCAGGGGATGGATACTCATTCTAGGTCCGGGCGGCGCGGGTTGCACGCCGGTCGGGTGCCGGCTCAGTCCTGGCTGGTGGCGCCGATGCGGTGGATCGACAGGTCCGCGCCATGAAACTCCTCCTCCTGGCTCAGGCGCAGGCCATGCAGCAGCTTGATCAGGCCATACACCGCGAAGCCCCCGGCCAGTGCAAGCAACACTCCGGCGACGCTGCCCAGCAACTGGCTGGCCAGGCTGACGCCACCTGACCCACCCAACGCGGTCTGGCCGAAAATCCCACAGGCGATCCCACCCCAGACCCCGCACATCCCGTGCAACGGCCAGACACCCAGCACGTCATCGAGCTTCCAGCGATTCTGCGCCGCGGTGAACGTCCAGACGAACAGCACGCCTGCGGCCAGCCCGGTCGCCAGCGCACCGACCGGATGCATCACATCGGAGCCGGCACAGATCGCGACGAGTCCGGCCAGCGGACCGTTGTGCAGAAACCCCGGGTCATTGCGCCCGGCTATCAGGGCCGCCATGGTACCGCCGACCATCGCCATCAGCGAATTGATCGCCACCAGGCCGCTGACGCCTTGAAGCGTCTGGGCGCTCATGACGTTGAAGCCGAACCAGCCGATGATCAGTATCCAGGAGCCCAGTGCCAGAAACGGGATGCTGGACGGCGCGAACGCCACCAGGCGCCCTTCCCGGTAACGGCCTCGACGAGGCCCCAGCAGCAATACCGCGGCGAGCGCCAGCCAACCGCCCATGGCGTGCACCACCACCGAACCTGCGAAGTCGTGGAAGCCTGCACCAAAACGTACCTGCAGCCACGCTTGCAAGCCCAGGTTGCCGTTCCACACCAGCCCCTCGAAAAACGGATAGATGAAGGCAACGATCAGCGCCGTGGCGCACAGCTGGGGCACGAAGCGCGCCCGCTCGGCGATCCCCCCGGAGATGATCGCAGGGATGGCGGCGGCAAAGGTCAGGAGAAAGAAGCACTTGACCAGCGCATAGCCGTGATCGGCCGCCAGCTCGCCGGCAGGGTGGAAGAACGTGACGTCATAGGCGACCCAGTACCCGACGAAAAAGTACGCCAGTGCCGAGACCGCAAAGTCACTGAGTATCTTCGACAGGGCATTGACCTGGTTCTTGTAGCGCACGGTGCCGACTTCGAGAAACGCGAAACCGGCATGCATCGCAAGCACCAGGATGGCGCCGAGCAGGATGAACAAGGTGTTGGAGCCATGGACCAGAGAATCCATTGCGCTGTGCATATGTTCCATTGAGGGCAGACCTGCAAAAAAGCACCACGACAGTTCAGAACTCCGCACATGGCACCGAATCGGTGCACAGTCGCTACCCTGCCAGGAAGAGCAAGAGGCAGAAAGGTACGGTTTCGACCGCGCCTGTCGTGGATCGCATCAAGGTTTATTGGGCTTCGCCGATGCTGCGCACCCTGATGGCGCTACAGCGTGCGGCCGTGCCCCACTCCGTAGCAAAGGCTGTACCATCACCCCGCAGTGAACCTTCCGTACACCTCAAGACTCGAAATAGCCACATACATTCACAGGGAGACACATATGGCCAGCAAATCGGCAAAGAATGCTCAAGAGATATTGGCGGCTGACTTCCAGGCCTTGGTGCGTGACACCGAAAAACTGCTCGCCGACACGGCGAACCTTGCGGGTGATCAAGCCGAAGAGTTGCGTGGCCAGCTCAACCAGAGCCTGCTGCGCGCTCGTGAAACCCTGCAGGTGACCAAGGAGTCGGTTCGCGAGCGAAGCGAAGTTGTCCTGATCGACGCGGAACAGTACGTGAAGGAAAACCCTTGGCAAGCCGTAGGGATCGCTGCGGGCGTGGGCCTGCTGGTCGGCTTGCTCGCCGGTCGGCGTTGAGGATCAGCCATGGACAATGACGCCCTCGGCATTGGCACCTCGAGTACCGGCAAGCGCTTGGGCGCCGCCGTACTTGGGCTGCTGCATGGCCATATCGAACTGCTTGGAATCGAACTGCAGGAGCAGAAGGCACGTACGTTGAGCCTGCTGCTGTTTGCAGGCCTGGCCCTGGTGTTCGCCCTTCTGCTGCTCACGGCGCTTTCCGGGTTGCTGCTGGTCATGCTGTGGGACAGCTATCGCCTGGCCGGGATCATCGGCCTGTGCGTGTTCTACGGATTGGCAGCCATCTATTGCGGGTTGCGCCTCAAGGCAGCGGTATTCGACGAATCCTCGCCGTTCAATGCCACCCTCGATGAAATCGCCAAGGATCGGGAGCGCCTGTTGCCATGAGCCTGCACGACCTGCCTACCGGCGCCAACCGCCGCGAAATGCGCAAGACCCTGATCCGCCTGCGCCTGGAGATGCATCGCCAGGAAATCCGCAATGAGTCCGCACAGTTGCTCAGCCCCATCAACCGCCTGCGCGGGATGGGCAACTCGCTGCACGACGGGCTTGGCGTCAAGCACGCTCCGCTGTGGGGCATCGGCGCGGTCGTCGCGCTGGGCTTTCTCACCGGCAAAGGCGTTCGCGGTGGCCACCTCCCCCGTCTGTTGCAGCTGGGCAGCAGCCTGGCGCCGCTGATTCGTGTGTTCATGCAAGGTGGCGGCCGCCACCGTTGACCCGGAAAACGGCAGCGCCCGCCGCTTGCGCGGGCGCTGCCGAAACGGGAAGCTATGACGATCCACCCCATGGGAGATCCAGCATTGGATTGGCATACCCTGCTTACCCGCGAACGCCTCGGCAAAGCCCTGTACAGTCCCGAAGAGCTTGGCCGCAGCCCCTTTCACAAAGACCATGACCGCATCATCTTCTCCGGCGCCTTCCGCCGTCTGGGACGCAAGACGCAGGTCCATCCGGTTTCCAGCAATGATCACATCCATACCCGTCTGACCCACTCGCTGGAAGTCAGCTGTGTCGGCCGTTCCCTTGGCATGCGCGTGGGCGAAACCCTGCGTGACCGCCTGCCGCAGTGGTGCGAACCCAGCGACCTGGGCATGGTGGTGCAGTCTGCGTGCCTGGCCCATGACATTGGCAATCCACCGTTCGGACATTCGGGCGAGGACGCCATCCGCCACTGGTTCCAGCAAGCGGCCGGCCGCGGCTGGCTGGATGCAATGAGCGATGACGAACGGGCTGACTTTCTCAATTTCGAAGGCAATGCCCAGGGTTTCCGGGTATTGACCCAACTTGAGTATCACCAGTTCGACGGCGGTACGCGCCTGACCTATGCCACACTGGGCACCTACCTCAAATATCCCTGGAGCTCACGCCACGCCGATGCGCTTGGCTACAAGAAGCACAAGTTCGGCTGCTACCAGAGCGAAGCGCCGTTGCTGGAGCAGATCGCCGGCAAGCTGGGACTGCCGCAGGTAGACGAACAACGCTGGGCGCGCCATCCCCTGGTCTATCTGATGGAAGCGGCGGATGACATCTGCTATGCCCTGATCGACCTGGAAGACGGCCTGGAAATGGACCTCCTGCACTATGCCGAGGTGGAGTCGTTGCTGCTCAGCCTGGTCGGCGACGACCTGCCTGACACCTACCGCCAGCTAGGGCCGGATGATTCCCGGCGGCGCAAGCTGGCCATCCTGCGCGGCAAGGCCATCGAGCACCTCACCAATGCCGCGGCCAGGGCGTTTGTCGAGCAGCATGATGCGCTGCTCGCCGGCACGCTGCCTGGCGACCTTGTCGAGCACATGCATGGCCCCGCCAAGCGCTGCGTGCTACAGGCCAAGGACATGGCGCGCAACAAGATCTTCCAGGACAAGCGCAAGACCCTGCACGAGATCGGTGCGTACACCACGCTGGAGATCCTGCTCAACGCCTTTTGCGGCGCCGCCCTGGAGCAGCACGGCGGGCGTGTACCATCGTTCAAGAGCCGTCGCATTCTCGACCTGCTGGGCAACAACGCACCTGACCCAGGCGGCTCGCTGTACAGCGCGTTCCTGCGAATGATCGACTTCATCGCTGGCATGACCGACAGCTACGCGACCGAAATGGCCCGGGAAATGACTGGCCGTTCGAGTCCTGTCTGATATCCGCTGCTGTCACGGCGGAGTTCCTTCTCCTGCCGTGGCTGCGTTGGTTCCACAATTCAAATGAGAAACTTCCTACGCACGCGTAATGGGGATAAACACTGGTATAAACATTACCAATAAGCAGTTACTCAACAACGGTTGACAAAGTTCAGGCATAGGAGATTGCGTAATACTACGGCCTTTATTGTGTGAGTCTTTTCTTTTATAGAACTTACCACCTCTCCGCCTCGTGCCAGCAGACTTTCAAGTGCGATAAGGTGCGGCTCTGTTTCTGACACCTGCCGCCTGGAAAGTTGATTATGCATTCCGTATTTATCGTGGACGATCACCCTGTCATTCGCCTGGCTGTACGCATGCTGCTCGAGAACCAGAGCTACAAGGTCATAGGAGAGTCGGACAATGGCGTCGATGCCATGCAGATGATTCGCGAAGTCAGGCCTGACCTGGTCATTCTCGACATCAGCATCCCCAAGCTGGACGGGCTGGAGGTACTTTCACGCTTCCAGGCAATGGCCATGCCGCTCAAAGTACTCGTGCTCACCGCCCAGTCTCCAGCCCTGTTCGCCGTGCGCTGCATGCACTCAGGTGCCGCCGGCTACGTATGCAAACAGGAAGACCTGAGCGAGCTGCTGAGTGCTATCAAGGCAGTGCTGTCGGGCTACAACTATTTCCCAAGCCAGGCGATCAAGCCGGGGCAGGATGGAAACTGCAGCCATGACCTGGAGCTGTTCCGCAAGGTCAATGACCGCGAACTGATGGTGCTGCAACTTTTCGCCCAAGGACGCAGCAACAAGGAAATCGCCAAGGGCATGTTTCTCAGCAACAAGACCGTCAGCACCTACAAGAAGCGACTCATGCAAAAGTTGCAGGCCGAGTCTCTGGTCGATCTGATCGACATGGCCAAACGCAACGCATTGGTGTGATCCCGACCATGCGCAGGCGCATCGCCCGCGGATGCCTGCTTTCCCTGTGGCTGTTCGCGGCGGGCGCGCCGGCCGCTGGAACCGGCCAGGCGGCTACCTATACCTTGCTGGCCCGCTCCAGTGAAGCCCCCTCCCCGCTCCCGCTGACCACGGAACAGCGGCGCTGGCTTGCAGGCAAGCAGGCGCTGCTGCTGGGGACCTCGGCGCCAGACTATCCACCCTTCGATATCACCGCGGGAAACCGCGACTACCAAGGCCTCACCGCTGACTACGCCGGCCTGATCGGCGCCGCGCTGGGCCTGCCCATCAGGGTCGAGCGCTTCGCCTCACGCCAGGAAGCGGTCGATGCGCTGATCCAGGGTCGGATCGACCTGCTGGGCAGCGCCAACGGGTTCGAAGCAGCCGATGACCAGGTCGTGCTGTCGCGCCCGTATGCGATCGATCAGCCGGTGCTGGTCACCCGCGAGGACGAGAATCGCCCCTTGGACATGGGGCTGGAGGGGATGCGGTTGAGCATGCTGTACCACTATCTGCCGCTTGATGAAGTACACGCTGCGTACCCCAAGGCGACCCTGCTGTCCTACCCGTCCTACCAGAACGCGCTCAATGCCGTGGCCTTCGACGAGGCCGATGTGTTCATCGGCGATACCATCTCCACTCATTACCTGATCAACCAGGGTCATCTCCCAAACATAAAGATGGCCAACTTTGGCAAGCATGAGCCCGTGGGCTTCAGCTTTGCCGTGCAGCGTGACAACAAGGTGCTGCTGGGCCTGCTGGATGCCACGCTCGACCGCCTCTCCAGTGCCACCCGCGAAGACATCTTCAAACGCTGGAGCGCCGGCAGCGCCAGCCTGCTCACCGACCGCAAGCTGCACCTGTCGCCGCGCGAGGAGCGCTGGCTGCAAAACCACCCGACGATGCGGGTGGTCGTCAACGAGAGCGCGGCGCCGCTGACCTTCTTCGACAACCATGGCAACTTCAGGGGCATCAGCGCCGACCTGCTGGAGCTGATCCGCCTGCGCACCGGGCTGCGTTTCGAGATCCAGTCCGCCTCGGGGGTAAGCGACATGCTCAAGCAGGTTCACGAAGGGCGAGCCGACGTGATCGCGGCCATTTCCTCTGGCGGAGAACGTAGTTCACTGCTGAACATCAGCCGCCCGTATCTGGAAAACTCCTACGTTCTGGTCACTCGCACGGGAAAGGCACAGCCAGCCTCGCTCGAGCAGCTGGCCGGACGCAGCATCGCTGTCACTCGCGACAGCCCCATGACCGAACTGCTGGCCACGCACTACCCGCACATCCAGCAATCAGTGACGGAAAGCGCGTTCCACTCCTCCACTCTGCTTGCCAGCGGTCAGGTCGATGCCGCGGTCATGGCGCTGATCAACGCCAACTTCGTCGTAGCCAGCAACACCGGATTGACGATTCGCAACAGCGTGGGCGCCGAGCCTGCCACCTTCTCAATGGCCACCTCGAAACAGGCGCTCGAACTCGCCTCGATCCTCGACAAGGCATTGCTGAGCATCTCCCCCGAGGAGCTGGGCGTGATCAACAGCCGCTGGCGCGGCTACAGCTCCCATGACGATGCCTATTGGCAGACCTATCAGCAGCTGATCCTGCAGGTGGTCATCGGCACCAGCCTGATGCTGCTGCTGTCATTGGTCTGGAATGCCCGGCTGCGGGGGCAGATCAAGCAACGCCAGGCGGCCGAGCGGGCCCTCAATGACCAGCTCGCGTTCATGCGCGCCCTGCTCAACGGAACACCTCATCCCATGTATGTACGGGATCGCGATGGCTGTCTGCAAAGCTGCAATGACAGCTACCTCGAGGCGGTCAAGGCCCGGAGCGAAGAGATCATCGGCAAGCGCCTGTACGACAGCCTTTTCACTCACGGCGACGTGACCCGGCAGATCGAGGCTGACTACGGCAAGGTGATGGCTCACGGCAAACCGCTGATTCAGGACCGCCCCCTGCGGCTGCACGGCCGCGAACTGACGATCTACCACTGGATACTCCCCTACTACGACTCACTGGGCGAAATACAGGGCATCATTGGTGGCTGGATCGACATCAGCGACCGGCGCAAGCTGGTCCAGGACCTGAGTCTGGCCAAACAGCAGGCAGACGATGCGAACCGGGCAAAGAGCACCTTCCTGGCAACCATCAGTCACGAGATCCGCACTCCGATGAACGCCGTCATCGGCATGCTGGAGCTGGCCCTCAAACGGGCCGAACAGGGACTCGCCGACCGCTCGGCCATCGAGGTCGCCTACCACTCGGCCAAGGACATGCTCGGCCTGATCGGCGATATTCTCGACATCGCACGCATCGAATCCGGTCACATGACACTGGCCCCCGAGCCGGTCTCCCTGGATGAGCTGGTGGAGTCGGTCGGCAGGGTTTTCGACGGCCTGGCGCGCCAGAAGGGTTTGCTGCTGGAGCTGCTGATCGAACCTTCATCACGCCGCCAGGCCCTGCTCGATCCCCTGCGCTTCAAGCAGGTGCTGTCCAATCTGGTCAGCAATGCCATCAAGTTCACGGAGCAAGGCTATGTCCGCATCCATCTGGATGTGCGCGATGCTGGAACCGGCCCGATTCTGGACCTGGAGGTCTGTGACAGCGGCATCGGCATTCATGAACACGATCAACCCTGTCTGTTCAGCCCGTTCGCCCAGGTAGACCCGCATAGCGATACCGGACGAAGCGGCACCGGGCTTGGCCTGGTGATCAGCCGCAATCTGTGCGAGCTGATGGGCGGGGAATTGAAACTCGACAGCCTCCAGGGGGTGGGGACCCGGGTCCGGTTGCTGATGCCGCTGCAGGACGCAGACCCGTCTTGCGCCGTTGCGCCGCTGCTGCCTCGGCAGCAGGAACCCGACCCAAGGCTGCGGGTGCTTGTGGTCGATGATCACCCGGCCAACCTGCTGCTGATGGCCCAGCAACTGAGCTACCTGGGCCTGTACCAGCATAGCGCGGGCAGTGGCGAGGAGGGACTTCGCGCCTGGCGGCAAGGTCGTTACGACGTGCTGATGATCGACTGCAACATGCCCCACATGAGTGGCTACCAGCTGGCCGCCGCGGTGCGCTCCGAGGAGCGCAGCTCACGACGCACTCCCTGCACGATCCTTGCTCATACCGCCAATGCCCAGCCCGAAGTGCGCCAGCGCTGCCTGGATGCCGGGATGGATGACTGCCTGCTCAAGCCCATCGCCCTGCAGGCCCTGGGCGAACGTCTGGCGGTCGTACCCTGCAGAAGCCCCTCCGCCAGCGGCCCTGCGGCACCCTTCGATCTGCAAGGCCTGAGCGTCATCGTAGGCGACAGCCACAGCGCTCGCGGCGAACTGCTGGCGGCCTTGCGCCAGAGCCTGGGAGAGGACTTGCGGATGCTGCTGGCCATCGATCCGGACAGCAACGCGGACGCACTGAGAGATCAGGCGCACAAGATCATCAGCGTGGCACGGATGGTTGAGTCTGCGCCCTTGGAGCACGCATGCGGCGAACTGCAGGCAGCTTGCCTCCAGGAGCTGCCACCGGCCCTGCTCAGACAGTACCGTCAGCGCGTGGCACGGCAGATGCGGCGTACGGAAAACGCCCTCGCCCGGCAACTGAACCGCGAGGACCCCAGGTAGGGCGCAATGCCACATGGCGCGAAACAGGCAGCGATGCGGCATAGCTGATAGAATCCGCCGCGTATTTACCTAAGAGGATTGTTTCATGGCCACTAACCGTTCCCGCCGTCTGCGCAAAAAACTGTGTGTAGACGAGTTCCAGGAATTGGGTTTCGAATTGAATCTGGACTTCAAAGAAGATCTGGATGACGAGGCAATCGACGCATTCCTCGATGCTTTCCTGACTGAAGCCATGGACGCCAACGGCCTTGACTACGTTGGCGGCGACGACTTCGGCTTGGTCTGCCTGGCCAATCGCGGCTCGGTCAGCGAAGAGCAGCGCGCTGCTGTCGAAGCCTGGCTCAAAGGCCGTGGCGAACTGACCAAGGTCGAAGTCAGCCCGCTGCTGGACGCCTGGTACCCGGACAAGCCGATCAACCCGGCTGTCTGATACCCGCTGTCGATAGATGAAAAGGCCATCCCTTTGAGGATGGCTTTTTTTTGCCACCAATTCATCGACCTGGACCAGCTTTGCGTCGAACGGGACGCATAGGCGGCGCGCTTGGGGCATAATGCGCGCTATATTTTTCAAGGGGGCAGTCATCTTTCCACGCCCCGTTTTTTCACCCCTCGCCTGCAGGGTTTTCGCACACATGATCAAATCGCTTCGCCCTCTGCTGTTCGCCGGTCTGCTCCTGCCGCTGGCCATGCCAAGCCAGGCCGCTCCCGTCAACACCACCCTGTCGCCCAAGGTGCAGCAGGCACTCAAGACCAACAAGCTGCAGGATTCGGCATTGTCGCTGGTGATGCTGCCGCTTGACGGACCTGGCACCGCGACTGTGTTCAATGCCGATGTCTCGGTCAATCCGGCCTCGACCATGAAGCTGGTCACCACCTACGCCGCGCTGGAACTGCTCGGTCCCACTCACCAGTGGAAGACCGAATTCTTCACCGACGGCCCGCTGAGCAACGGGGTGCTCAGTGGCAACCTGTATCTCAAGGGCGGTGGCGACCCCAAGCTGAACATGGAAAAGCTCTGGCTGCTGATGCGCGACCTGCGGGCCAATGGCGTGCGCACCATCACCGGCGACCTGGTGCTGGACCGCAGTCATTTCGTGCAACCCAACCTGCCACATTTCAACGATGATGGCGGCGATGTGAACAAACCCTTCCTGGTCAAGCCCGACTCCCTGCTGGTCAACCTCAAGGCCTTGCGTTTCGTGGCTCGCAATGATGGCGGCAAGGTCCTGGTCTCGGTGGAGCCGCCAATCGCCAGCATCCGCATCGACAATCAGGTCAAGGCCGTGGCATCGACAAAGTGCACGGGCGACGTGCGCTACAACCCCGTTACCCAGCCCGGCGGTGTCAGCGTGACCGTCACCGGCCAGCTCGGCGAAGGCTGCAACTCGCAGACCTATCTCGCGCTGCTTGACCACTCGAGCTACGCCGCAGGCGCGGTACGGGCGATCTGGAAAGAGCTGGGCGGTACTATCCAGGGCGCAGACCGCGTCGAGAATGTGCCCAAGGGCGCGCGCTTGCTGGCCCGGGCATTCTCGCCAGACCTGGTCGAGATCATCCGCGACATCAACAAGTACAGTAACAACACCATGGCCCAGCAGCTGTTCCTGAGCCTGGGTGCGCAGTTCCGTACCGATGCCGATGGCGATGACGCCCGCGCGGCGCAACGTGTGGTACGCCAGTGGATGGCCAAGAAGGGCATCACCTCGCCGCACCTAGTGATGGAAAACGGCTCGGGCCTGTCGCGTGCCGAACGGGTCAGCACCCGCGAGATGGCGGCTCTGCTCCAAGCGGCCTGGAAGAGCCCCTACGCGGCGGAGTTCATCAGCTCGATGCCGCTGGCCGGTATGGACGGGACCATGCGCAAGCGGCTCAAGCGCACCGCCATGACCGGTGAAGCGCACATCAAGACCGGTACGCTCAACACTGTGCGTGCCATCGCGGGGTTCAGCCGCGACAGCAATGGACATACATGGGCAGTGGCAGCGATCCTCAACGACCCCAAGCCCTGGGGCGCCTCGGCGGTGCTGGACCAGGTGTTGCTGGACCTGTACCGCCAGCCCAAGCTGGTGAACAGCACGGCCTCCACGACTCCTTGAGGTAGAGTCCGCAGGGGCCGCGTCGCGCCGCAACGCCGGGCCATTGTGCCGGGACGCCGGACCGCGCGAAAGGGCCGCAAAGCGCCCCCATTGGAGGAGCGGCCTCGTGTCGCGAAAGGGCCGCAAAGCGGCCCCAAAATCGCAAACCCGACACAGCAATTCGAGACTGCAACGCGCCCCCCTTCTACAAGCACACAACCCGCCCCCCTGCGTCCCGGCACAAGGCCGCTCCTACAACGACCCTCAGCGCAACTGCAGGCGCCAGGCCTTGTGGATGCGGCTGTTACGTGAGAAGTCCGGATCCAGGGTCTGGGCACTGATTTCTTCCACCGCGTACCGCTCCCCCAGATGCTCGTCGAGCAGGAACTTGCGGAAGTTGTTTGAGAAATACAACACGCCGCCAGGCGCCAGACGGGCCATGGCCAGGTCGATCAGCTCGACATGGTCGCGCTGCACATCGAACACGCCTTCCATACGCTTGGAGTTGGAGAAGGTCGGCGGGTCGATGAAGATCAGGTCGTAGCTTTCCCGACACTCCTGCATCCAGGCCATCACATCACCCTGCTCCAGACGGTTCTTGTCCGAGAAACCGTTCAGCGAAAGGTTGCGGCGCGCCCAGTCCAGGTAAGTCTTGGACAGATCGACGCTGGTGGTGCTGCGCGCGCCGCCCTTGGCCGCATGCACGCTGGCGGTGGCGGTGTAGCAGAACAGGTTGAGGAAGCGCTTGCCCGCAGCCTCGCGCTGGATGCGCATGCGCATCGGGCGGTGGTCGAGGAACAGCCCGGTGTCCAGGTAATCCGTGAGGTTGACCAGCAGCTTGACGCCACCCTCGCTGACTTCGCGGAACTGGCCTTGAGTGGCCTGACGTTCATACTGGCGGGTGCCGCTCTGGCGCTCGCGGCGCTTGAGCACCACGCGATCCTGATCAATGCCAAGCGCCTGGGGAATTGCCGCCAAGGCATCGAACAGACGCGCCTGGGCCTTCTCAGGGTCGATCGAACGAGGCGCCGCGTATTCCTGCACATGCACCCAGCCTTCATACAGGTCGACCGCCAAGGCGTACTCGGGCATGTCGGCATCATAGAGGCGATAGCAGCTGACCTGCTCGCGGCGGGCCCACTTGCCCAGCTGCTTGAGGTTCTTCTGCAGCCGGTTGGCGAACATCTGCGCACCCTCGCTCAGGCGCGCGGGCTCATGCGCGACTGGCGTCGGACGCGGCTGGTCGCTACCGGCCTGCTCAGGCTGACGCCGCTCACCGGTGACGAACTGGTCCGCGGTGACCTTGATCAGCAACAGCTTGCACGGCAGCGCGCCGTTCCAGAAGGCGTACTGCTTGTGGCTGCGAATGCCCATGCGCTTGCCCAGTTCCGGGGCGCCGGTGAACACCGCCGCTTCCCAGCCCAGGCACGCCTGGCGCAGGCGCTCGCCAAGGTTCTGGTAGAGATAGAGCAGGCTGGCTTCGTCGCCCAGGCGTTCGCCGTACGGCGGGTTGCTGATGACCAGGCCTTTCTGGTTCTGGTCTGGACGTGGCTCGAAGGTACCGACCTCACCCTGGTAGATCTTCACCCAGTCGCTCAGGCCGGCACGCTCGACGTTGTTGCGTCCTGGCTGGATCAGCCGTGGGTCAGCTTCGTAGCCGCGAATCCACAACGGCGGCTTGGCCATGCCGGCTTGCGCACGGGCGGTGGCTTCGTCGTGGACCTTGCGCCACAGGGCCGGTACATGGCCCAGCCATGCAGTGAAGCCCCAGCGTTCGCGCTTGAGGTTGGGGGCGATATCGGCGGCGATCATCGCTGCCTCCACCAGGAAGGTGCCCACGCCGCACATCGGGTCGGCCAGTGCGCCACCCTCGGCGGCAATCCGAGGCCAGCCAGCGCGGATCAGTACCGCAGCGGCCAGGTTTTCCTTGAGGGGCGCGGCGCCCTGCTGCAGGCGATAGCCGCGCTGGTGCAGGCTATGACCGGAAAGGTCCAGCGACAGGATCGCCTCGCCGCGATCCAGGCGCAGGTGCACGCGAACGTCCGGGTTGAGCTTGTCGACCGAAGGACGCTCGCCCTCGCGGTTGCGCAGCTTGTCGACGATGGCGTCCTTGACCTTCAAGGCGCCAAAGTGAGTGTTGTCGATCCCCGAGCCATGGCCGCTGAACTCCACGGCCAGGGTGCCGTCGCAGGCCATGTGGTCGTGCCAGTCAACCTCGTTGACACCGTCATAGAGGTCGTCGGCGTTCTTCATGTTGAAACGCTTGAGCACCAGCAGGACGCGGTTGCCCAGCCGTGACCAGAGGCACAGGCGGTAGGCGGTTTCCATGTCGGCGGTGCCACGGATGGCTGAGGTGTGTTCACGCACATCCTCAAGGCCCAGGCCGCGAGCTTCTTCAGCTAGCAGGCTTTCCAGGCCCTTCGGGCAGGTAAGATAAAGTTCGAAACGATCCGACATGAGCAAATCCAGAGCCTTGGGCAAGATGAAGTGACAGGGCAACGCATGCCCTGCCAATGTTTGCTCGAACGCCCTTCTTGCAAGCGTTCGAGTGGCAGCCTGGTAAGCCAGGTTTGCCGGGCCGCCAGATAAACCAGCTTTTTGCCAATGGCAAAGAAGCTTTGATTACCCGGCAGAACGAAAATTTCCGGCAAAAGGTCCGATTAATGACCCTTCGTCGCATTACTAAATGTTGCCGTCACCGCTTGGAAACAATGGCCAAATGAGGGCACGTGTCGCGTAAACCCCGATCATAGCGGGGTTTGCGTCAAACCGAGTTGCGACGCATTCATTTACTTATCTCTTCACCTTTGGAAAGGTTACGTCCTTATGACAAATCGATCATTCACACTGTGACCTGCATTGGTTAGAACTCGTATCAGGTTGTCACCGCAACGGGGCAACACTACCGCTCGCGACGCCGGCAGCGAGCGCAAACCGGCAGAAAGATTCTGCCCGGCCTCAAAGAGGCCGACGGGACATTACAGTCAACAAGTGAGGGCAACACCCTATGAGAAGACTTAAGCGTGATCCGTTGGAAAGAGCATATTCACGTGGCTACCAATATGGGGTCACCGGCAAATCCCGCGAGCTTTGCCCTTTTAATCTACCGTCAGTACGCCAGGCATGGATCAATGGCTGGCGCGAAGGACGCGGCGACAACTGGGACGGTATGACCGGCACCGCAGGGATTCACCGACTCAACGAAAATCACGCCGTTGGCTGAACGAGGATCTGATTTTATTCACCATGCGCGCCCCATCCGGGCGGCGGGCTAAGGCCCAGGGGCCCCTTCAGGGGGCCCTTTTTTATGCCAACGCCATCTACACCTGCTCGTGGCGAGGCAGCGCCGCGATGGCATCCACCGCTTCGCGAATCAGTGCTGGGCCCCTGTAGATGAAGCCCGAGTAGATCTGCACCAGGCTAGCGCCCGCGGCGATCTTCTGCGCGGCATGACGGCCTTCGGTGATCCCGCCCGCCGCGATGATCGGCAGCCTGCCGCCCAGCTCGCCGGCCAGCACCTTGACGATATGCGTGCTCTTCTCCAGCACGGGCGCGCCTGACAGGCCGCCCGCCTCGGCACCATGCTCCAGCCCCTCCACACCTTCGCGCCCCAGCGTGGTATTGGTGGCGATTACCGCGTCCATCCCCGAGTCCAGCAGCGCTGCGGCCACCAGAGCAGTTTCTTCGTCGCTCATGTCCGGCGCGATCTTGATGGCCAGCGGCACACGCTTGCCATGGGTGGCAACGAGTTGCTCGCGGCGCACCGCCAGAGCGTCGAGCAGTTGCTTGAGCGAGTCGCCGAACTGCAGGCTGCGCAGGCCCGGGGTGTTCGGCGAGCTGACGTTGACCGTGATGTAGCTGGCGTGGGCGTAGACCTTTTCCAGGCAGATCAGGTAGTCGTCCACCGCGCGCTCGACCGGGGTGTCGAAGTTCTTGCCGATATTGATGCCCAGGACGCCGTCGTAGCGCGAGGCGCGTACCCGGCCCAACAGGTGATCAACGCCCAGGTTGTTGAAGCCCATGCGGTTGATGATGGCCTGTGCCTCGGGCAGACGGAAGATCCGTGGCTTGGGATTGCCCGGCTGCGCACGGGGGGTGACGGTGCCGATCTCGACAAAGCCGAAGCCCAGCTGGGCGAAGCCATCGATGGCGGCGCCGTTCTTGTCCAGGCCCGCAGCCAGGCCGACCGGGTTGGCAAAGTTCAAGCCCATGACCGTGACCGGCAGCGCGGCTGGCCGCTTGCACAGCATGCCGTTGAGACCGAGGCGGCCACCGGCGCCAATCAGGTCCAGGGACAGGTCGTGGGAGGTCTCCGGAGAGAGCTTGAACAGCAGCTGGCGGGCCAGGGTATACATGGGCGGGCAAGACTCGACGTGAGTGAGGCGGCGATTATAGCCATCGCGCCGCCTCGGCGACAGGGCCTTGGCATATGGGTTGCTACAGACGTTGCACAGAGCCTATCAGTACTGGCGAGGATTTTCGTGAATACAGCACCTCCAGCAACCCCCCTGGCCTGGGTCAACGGCAGCGATGCGCCGGAGAAACCCGTCCTCGATATCGGTTTCATGGCCTTGTCCGACTGCGCCTCGGTAGTGGTCGCGGCGACCCAGGGCTTCGCCCAACCCTATGGCCTGACCCTGAATCTCAAGCGCCAAAGCTCCTGGGCTGGACTGCGCGACAAGCTGGTCAGTGGCGAGCTGGATGCCGCCCACAGCCTCTACGGCCTGATCTATGCGGTCCACCTGGGCATCGGCGGCGGCGCGGAAACCGACATGGCGGTGCTCATGGGCCTCAACCAGAACGCCCAGGCCATCAACCTTTCCGCTGCCCTGCAACGCAAAGGCGTGGTCAACCCCGAGGCACTGGCTCGACTCGTGCACCAGAACGGCGCACGACTGACCTTCGCGCAGACCTTTCCTACAGGCACTCACGCCATGTGGCTGTATTACTGGCTGGCCAGCCAAGGCATCCATCCGCTACGCGATGTCGACAGCGTAGTAGTGCCTCCCGCGCAGATGGTTGCGCATCTGCAGGCCGGGCGGATCGACGGCTTCTGCGTCGGTGAGCCCTGGTCAGCCGATGCCGTGGCACAGGGCCAGGGCTTCACCCTTGCCACGAGCCAGTCGATCTGGCCTGATCACCCTGAAAAGGTCCTGGGCTGCGCCCGCGCCTTCGTAGAGCAGTACCCCAACAGCGCGCGGGCGCTGGTCAAGGCAATCCTGGCCGCCAGCCGCTTCATGGAACAGAGCCTCGAGAATCGCCGCGGCACCGCGCAACTGCTGAGCGGCAGGGCATACCTGGACACCGCCGTGGGGCGCATCGAGCCGCGGTTGCTGGGCGACTACGAGGATGGCCTCGGCCACCGCTGGCAAGATCCGCACGCGCTACGCTTCTTTGACCAGGGCCGTTGCAACCTGCCCTACCTGTCCGATGGCATGTGGTTCATGACCCAGTTCCGCCGCTGGGGCCTGCTGCGCGACGATCCTGACTATCTCGGCGTCGCCCGCCAGGTCCAGCAGCTGGCGCTGTACCGCGAGGCGGCCGAGGCAGTGGGCGTACAGTGCAGCCAGCTGCCCATGCGCAGCAGCCAGCTGATCGATGGCAGCCGCTGGGACGGCAGCGATCCCCACGGCTATGCGCGCAGCTTCCACCTGCATGCCATGAACGAGCTGCCGACCGCTCGTGTCGGTCTGTGAAGGGGGCATGAGCATGCTGCGGATCCTGCTGATCGACGATACCGAGAAAAAAGTCGGCCGCCTGAAGGCTGCCCTCATCGAAGCCGGCTTCGAAGTGATCGACGCCGCCGGCCTGACTATCGACCTGCCCGCCTGCGTCGAAACGGTGCGCCCGGACGTTGTGCTGATCGATACCGAGTCACCGGGACGGGACGTGATGGAACAGGTGGTGCTGGTAAGCCGTGACCGGCCGCACCCGATCGTGCTGTTTACCGACGAGCACGACCCGGCGGTGATGCGCCAGGCGATCCAGGCCGGAGTCAGCGCCTACATTATCGAAGGCATCCAGGCTACGCGCCTGCAGCCGATTCTCGACGTCGCCATGGCACGCTTCGAGAGCGACCAGGCGCTCAAGGCCCAGCTGCAAGCCCGTGACCAGCAACTTGTGGAGCGCAAGCGCATCGAGCAGGCCAAGGGGCTGCTGATGAAGATGAAGGACTGCAACGAAGAACAGGCCTACACCCTGATGCGCCGCCAGGCGATGAGCAAGCAGCAGAAGCTGGTACAGGTGGCGGAGCAGATCATTGCGATGCAGGAGTTGCTGGGTTAGCCAGGACCCAGCGCATTGGCCCGGCTCTTGCTACTCATCTGAGACAGGCAACCAACGGCGGTTGCCCTTCCAACACGACAAAGACGTCGCTCGCCCCTCCCACCACCGGGAGATGGCAGCGGCGTCTTTTTTTGTTTGCCTGAGCGAGGTGCCCGATGAATACGAGCTTCTGGAAATCCGGCCATGTGCCCACCCTGTTTGCCGCCTTCCTGTATTTCGACCTGAGCTTCATGGTCTGGTACCTGCTCGGCCCACTCGCGGTGCAGATTGCCACCGACCTGCAATTGACGCCGCAGCAGCGGGGGCTGATGGTCGCGACGCCGATCCTGGCCGGAGCCATCCTGCGTTTGGCCATGGGTGTGCTGGTCGATCGCCTGTCGCCCAAGACCGCGGGCATGATCGGCCAGGTTATCGTCATCGTGGCCCTGGCCTGCGCCTGGTACCTGGGCATCCATACCTACGAGCAGGCACTGCTGCTGGGCGTGTTCCTGGGCTTTGCCGGCGCCTCGTTCGCCGTGTCGCTGCCGCTGGCCTCGCAGTGGTATCCGCCGCAGCACCAGGGCAAGGCCATGGGCATCGCCGGGGCTGGCAACTCCGGCACCGTGTTCGCCGCCCTGCTCGCCCCGGCGCTGGCCGCAGGCTTCGGCTGGAGCAACGTGTTCGGCTTCGCGTTGATTCCCCTGGTACTGGCGCTGGTTGTGTTCGCGCTGCTCGCGCGCAATGCCCCTGAGCGGCCCAAGCCCAAGTCCACCTCGGACTACCTCAAGGCCCTGGGTGACCGGGACAGCTGGTGGTTCATGTTCTTCTACAGCGTCACCTTCGGCGGCTTCATCGGCCTGGCCAGCGCATTGCCCGGCTACTTCAGCGACCAGTACGCCCTGAGTCCGATCACCGCAGGCTACTACACCGCTGCCTGCGTATTCGCCGGCAGCCTGATGCGACCTCTCGGCGGCGCCCTGGCTGACCGCTTCGGCGGCATCCGCACCTTGCTGGGCATGTACGCAGTGGCTGCGGTATGCATTGCCGCGGTCGGTTTCAACGTACCCAGCGCCACCGCCGCCCTGGCGCTGTTCGTCAGCGCCATGCTTGGCCTGGGCGCCGGCAACGGTGCGGTGTTCCAGCTGGTGCCACAGCGTTTTCGCCAGGAGATCGGTGTCATGACGGGACTGATCGGCATGGCAGGCGGTATCGGCGGTTTCCTGCTGGCCGCAGGCCTGGGCACCATCAAGCAACACACCGGGGACTACCAGATGGGCCTCTGGCTGTTCGCCAGCCTCGGCTTGCTGGCATGGTTCGGCCTGTACGGGGTCAAGCAGCGCTGGCGCACCACCTGGGGCTCGGCGGCCGTGACCGCAGCGCGCGTCTGAGCATCCCATGAGCCTGAGATTGAGCTTTGCCCAGGCCACCGCCACCGGCCCACGCGAGGAAAACCAGGATGCGCTGCGCCTGGTCACGCCTGCACCGGAGCTCGCCGCAAGCAAGGGCTACCTGTTCGCGCTGGCCGACGGTGTCAGCCAGTGCGCGGATGGCGGTCTCGCCGCCCGCGCGAGCCTGCAGGCGCTGGCTATAGACTACTATGCCACCCCCGCCACCTGGGGCGTGGCTCAGGCACTCGACCGGCTGTTGCTGGCCCAAAACCGATGGCTACGTGCCCAAGGTGCCGGGCAGCCCCTGCTGACGACCCTGAGTGCCCTGGTGCTGCGGGGCCGGCGCTTCACACTGGCGCATGTCGGGGATTGCCGGGCCTATCGCTGGGCATCGGAGAAGCTGCAATGCCTCAGCGAGGACCATGTCTGGGACCAGCCGGGCATGCAGCACGTGCTCAAGCGCGCCCTGGGCCTGGACCAGCACCTGCTGGTGGATTACCTGGAGGGCGAGCTGCAGCCGCACGACTGCTTCCTGCTGCTCAGCGATGGCGTCTGGGCGAGCCTTAGCGACCAGCAGATCCAGTCGGTGCTGCGCGATCAACCTGATCTGCAGCAAGCGGCTGACACCCTGGTCAGCACTGCCCACCTCAGCGGCAGCCAGGACAACGCCAGTGCCCTGCTGGTGCGCATCGACCAGCTTGGCCCAGTCAATCTTGGCGACACCCTGGCCCAGTTGCAGCAATGGCCGTTGCCGGGGCATTTGCGTCCCGGGCAGTCGATCGACGGCTGGCAGGTCGACTCGCTTGTAGCCCAAAGCCGTCAGTCGCTGCTCTATCGCGTGCGAGATCCGCAGCAGCACAGCTGGCTGCTGAAGACACTTCCCACTGCCCGCGAACAGGAAATCGGTGCGCTGCAAGGCTTGCTGATGGAAGAATGGTTCCTGCGCCGAGTCGCGGGGCGTCATTTTCCCGAGGTGCATCCGGCCAGCCAGCGCCAGCACCTCTACTACCTCATGCGTGAGTATCCAGGGCAAAGCCTGGCAGCGCTATTTGCCAGGCAGGGGCCGCTGCCACTGGCGCAATGGCTGGACCTGGCGCGCCAGCTGCTGCAGGCGGTGGGCGTGCTGCACCGGCGCAACCTGCTGCACCGGGATATCAAGCCCGAGAACCTGCACCTGGGCGAGGACGGCCAGCTGCGCCTGCTCGACTTCGGACTGGCATATTGTCCCGGCCTCTGCGAAGACCGGCCCTGCGAGCTGCCGGGCACGCCTTCATTCATCGCGCCAGAAGCATTCGACGGACAGCCGCCCAGTCCACGCCAGGACCTGTATGCCGTGGGCGTGAGCCTGTATTTCCTGCTGACCGGGCATTATCCCTTCGGCGAGATAGAAGCTTTCCAGCGCCCGCGTTTCGGCACGCCAGTCAGCGCTGCACGCTACCGGCCCGATTTGCCCGACTGGCTGCAACGCAATTTTGAACAAGCGGTGGCGGCTGATCCCGCCCAACGCTTCGAGACGGCCGAGCAATGGTTGCTGTTGCTCGAACAGGGCGACCGACAGGTGATCGACAGCCGCCCCCGCCCCCTGCTCGAACGCGAACCGCTGAAAGTCTGGCGCGGACTGGCACTGCTGTCGCTCGTCCTCAACCTGACCCTGCTGGTGGTATTGCTCAAAGGCTGAAAGCAGGCCCGGATCGACAAATCGCAGGCATAGAAAAACCCGGCCGAGGCCGGGTTTTTCGTGAAGCGTCAGACCAATTACTTGGCTTGGGCTTCTACTTGTGCTTCTACGCGACGGTTCACAGCGCGGCCTTCTTCGGTGGCGTTGTCAGCAACCGGACGGGTCTCACCGTAACCAACCGAGTCAACACGGCTCGATTCAACACCGTACTGCTGGGTCAGAACCTGCTTGACGGCGCCAGCGCGACGCTCGGACAGCTTCTGGTTGTAAGCGTCAGGACCGACGGAGTCAGTGTGACCTTCAACAGTGGTGGTGGTCTGTGGGTACTGCTTCATGAAGTCAGCCAGGTTCTTGATATCACCGTAGCTGTTCGGCTTGACAACCGACTTGTCGAAGTCGAACTTCACGTCCAGCTCGACACGTACGACTTCGGCAACAGCCGGGCAGCCGTCGGCGTCAACGGTAACGTTGGCCGGGGTGTCTGGGCACTTGTCGACGTTGTCGCACACGCCATCGTTGTCGCTGTCCGAGCAGACTTCGGCAACTGGAGCAGGAGCTGGCTCAGCCTGTTGCTTCGGGCTACCGCCGAAGTTCATGCCGATACCGACGCTTGGAGCCCACTCGGTGTCGCCCTGGTCGATGTTGTACTGCGCTTCGACGCCAGCACGAGCGTACAGCATGTCGGTGATGTACCACTTGGCACCGGCGCCAACGTTGGCGAAGGTGGAGTGGTCACGACCGCCACGGCCGGTCTGGCCCAGGCTCTGGTGCGAGAAACCAGCGGAAACGTACGGACGAATTGCGTCGTACGGGTTGTTGAAGTGGTAGACAGCGTCAAGGGCGGTATCGGAACCCTTGATGTTCTTGCCATCTTCGCCACGAACGTTGTGGACTTCATCGTAGCCCAGGCGCAGCTCGACGTCGTCAGTCAGGAAGTAACCGATCGAACCACCGAACAGGTTACCGTCGTTCTTGAAGTCGCGCTGGCTGTCGTAGTATTCCTTCTTGTAGAAGATCTCGGTTTCGACCGCGCCTTGGCCTTGTGCCAGAGCGCCGATCGAAGTAGCGGCTACAAGAGAACCAATGGCCAAGCCCAAGGTGTTTTTCAATTTCATCCGTTAAATCCCCATCTGGTGATAGTTAAGCAGTCCCACCAAAATCCGGGGGACAACTCGTCGGCAAGTCTAGCAGAACTCGCCAACTGGTTAGAGATATTTGCATCCCACTAAGTTTCAGTCAGACCGGCAAATTTCTCCCGGAGCTTGTCGAGCGCGCGTTTGTAACGCATTTTCGTCGCGCTCAGCCCCATGTGCATGATGTCTGCAATCTCCTGGAATTCGAGTTCCGCGACAAAGCGCAGCACCAGAATTTCCCGATCGATCGGGTTCACATACACCAGCCATTTGTCCAGCCCGCCTTTTTCTTCGGCCTTTGGTGCCTTCTCCTCGGATGCCTCTTCAACAGGATCCAGGCTCAAGGCGTCCATCAACCGACGCTTGCGTCGCTCCTTGCGGTACTGGGTAATGCACTCGTTGTAGGTGATGCTATAAAGCCAGGTCTTGAACTTGGATTTACCCTCGAAGTTCTTCAACCCGTACAGAACCTTCAGCATCACCTCCTGACAGACATCATCCGCGTCCCGGTCGTTCCCTAAATAACGCGCACAGACGTTAAAAAGGGTCCGTTGGTAGCGCCGCATGAGCTCCTCATAGGCGCGGGTAACGTGAAATAGCTCCTCATGCGAACGCGCCACCAACTCTTCGTCGGTGAGCTCGCGTGGGTCGTAGCGCGTGGGCAGCGAGTGAACTTTATTCAAAACGGATCTGGCCGACAGTCAGGTCAATGTCGCCGCAAGACCCACCCGGGCCAATTTTTGCGGCGGCATACATTAACAGCTTTTGCCCGGTTAGCGGCTATTGACTCGCTGCTCGAGAAGGATCCGATTAGACAGTGACACCAGGTCGCCATCATCGGTGAGCAATGTCGTCTTCACCGTACCGATCTCTTCGATCTGCCCTTCGACCTCTCCAATCCGGACCTGCTGGCCGACCTGGTAAAGTTCGCGAACATAGATGCCGGCTAGAATCTGACCAGCGATCTCGCGGCTTCCCAGGCCCATGGCCAAGGCAACGGCCAGACCAACGGTTATCAAGCCGATGACGATAACGTGGTTCAGCAGGTCGGTCTTGACTTCGAGCTGGCTGATGGCCACCGAGATCGCGATCAAGATCACCAGCCCTTGGACGATGCGCCCTACCCCGGCGGCGTAGTCCAGGCCGATGCCTTCGGCGGCTCCGCGCACCAGGCCGTTGACCAACTGGGCGAGCAGCACGCCTGCCAGCAGCACCAGCGCTGCGCCGAACACCTTGGGCAGGTAGAGCGCGAGCATGTCCAGCGTGGCGGAAACCCGTTCCAGCCCCAGCGACTCAGCTGCCGAGACGAGGAAGATCAGCAGCACGAACCAGTAGACGATCTTGCCGATCAGGGTCGAGATCGGCACCTGAATGCCGATCCGGCTCAACATCTTGGTGAGACCCGTGCCGGCCATCAGACGGTCCAGGCCTACCTTGGCCAGCAGCTTGGACAACAGGGTATCGAGCAGCTTGGCGACCACAAAACCGAGCAGCACCACAACCAGCGCGCCGAACAGGTTAGGGATGAAATTCGCGATTTTTGTCCATAGGGCGGTCATGGCGGTGACCAGGCTCTGGGTCCAGAGATCAAGTTCCATATTCAATCAGCCTTATCAGCTTTGCCTGAGGCAGGTTTGCGGCGTACCGGCGACACATGCGCCGAGCCATTGTTCACGGCGATCATCAGTGCCTGGCTCCAGCGGCCCAGCAGGCTGAACAGATCGCCCGCGCCAACCTGGCGGTTGGCGGTTTTCAGGACCCGGCCCAGGCAGGCATCGTCGTCGCGGTCGTTACCGGACGGGGAAGCCTGGAGCAGGTCCCGCAGGGATTCTTCAAACGGATCGTGCATGGGCACCTCGCGCAATGTCAGTCAGAGACGAGAGGGAGAGACGCCGGGTCACACCCGCCCAGTGGGTCAGACCCACCGCAGCCGCCGGAAAATCCACCACTGCCCCACGGCCAGGCCGAGCACCAGCAGGCTCGCATAGAGGAAACCATACGGGCTGTCAGATCCCGGGATCCCGCCGACATTGATGCCCAGCAGGCCGGTGAGAAAGCTCATGGGCAAGAAGATGCAGGTAATGATGCCAAAGCGGTACATGGTGCGGTTCATGCGCTCGGCGCGCTTGCGGTCCTCGGTTTCGAGCACCAGCGCCGCGCGCTCGCGGGTGAGCTCGAGCTCTTCGAGGTAGCGGATAAGGCTGTTGTTGAGCTCGTTCCAGTAATCGCCGTCATCGTGGGCGAACCAGCTGCACTTGCTACGCGAAAGCTGGGCATAGATGTCGCGCTGCGGTGCCAGGAAACGGCGCAGCCCAGCCGCACGGCGGCGGATCTGCTGGAGAGCGCCCTGGGAGGGCTTGTACCGCTCGTCGGATTCCGCCCGTTCTTCTTCGAGATCGGCCAGTTCGGACAGTTCGCTGACCAGGGCCTGGACCTTTTCGGTCAACAGCTCGCCCATCACCAGCAGCAACTCGGAGGCGGTCTTGGGCCCCCTGCCCTCCGCCAGTTGCTGCAGCATCTCGTCACTGGCGCGCAGGGGACGAAGGCGCAACGAGATCACCCGCTGCGCCTCGGCGAAGATGCGTACCGAGACCATGTCCTCGGGCTCGGCACCGGGATTGAGATTGACCCCGCGCAGGAACAGCAGCATCTGCTCGCCTGCCATCGGCAGAAGCCGTGGCCGGGTATTTTCCTCGAGCAACAGCTCACAAGCGAACTCGCTCAGGCCGCTCTCGTGCAGCAACCAGCTGCGGGTCTGCGGATGACTGCGGTCCCAATGCAGCCAGAGGCTCTCATCCGGTTGCATCTGAAGATCGATCAGCTCGGTGCGCGCGATGGTGCGCGCCCCGCCTTTGCCATCGAGCACCAGGGCATGCACCAGGCCCCACTGCGCGTTGTCTTCCTCGAACATCAACACTCCATCAGCGCAGTTGCGCGTTTACTCCGGCATTTTCAGCGGGGTGGGCGAGACGATCACGCCATTGTTGTCGGCATACAGGTAGTGGCCCGGGCGAAAGGTCACGCCGGCGAACGTTACGACCACATCCAGGTCGCCAAGCCCGCGCTTTTCGGTTTTCAGGGGATGACTGGCCAGGGCCTGGATGCCGACATCGGTCTGTGCCAGAACATCGACATCGCGCACGCAGCCGTAGATCACCAGACCTTCCCAGCCGTTGCGGGCTGCGTTTTCGGCGATCATGTCACCCAGCAAGGCACAGCGCAGCGAGCCTCCGCCATCGACGACCAGTACCTTGCCCTTGCCGTCGAGCCCGGCCTGCTCCTTGACCCGCGAATTGTCTTCGAAGCATTTGAGGGTGACGATCTGGCCACCGAACGAATCACGTCCGCCGAAATTGCTGAACATCGGCTCCAGCACCTGAACCAGGTCAGGATAGGCATCGCACAGATCGGGGGTTATGTAGTGCTGCATGGGAAGCTCCTGTCAGTCACAACGAAAGTCGGGTCTAGCCGGTTCAAGCATCCTAACGTTAACCCAGCGCTGGCGAAACCACCGCTGCCTCGCCCAGCAGGGGTTGCAAGGGATCGCGCAACCAACGCTCCACCAAAGGCCACACCTGCTCCTGCGCTGCCTTGCTGACCAGCATGTCGACATGCCCGAACGCCTCGAAACCGTGCTCCCGGCCCAGGCACACGAACTGCTTGTGCTCGCCGCCCACCTGCTCGAGCAGTTTGCGGCAGGCCCAGACCGGATCCTGATGATCCCCCGCCCCGGCCACTGCCAGCACCGGCACCTCGACCTGGGCAAGGCCTGCCCACCAGTCGTCCTTGCCGGCGCCGAATCGCCCGAACAGGCCATGCCAGCGCAGGCTCTCCAACGCCAGGCCGATGGGCTCGTCCTCCGGGCCACGCTTGAGCCGCGAGCCGGACAGATGGCCAAAGCGCTTGAGCAGCAGGCGGCTGCCCCAGGCCACGGGCGGCACTTTCAGCGGCCAATAGACGCGGCTGACCTGGCTGCCGAACAGGGCCGCGCTGGCGACCAGGCTGGCGTCCAGGTAATGCCCGCCCAGCGCGGCGGCCAGGGTCGTGCCACCCAGTGAATGACCTACCCAGTGCGGGGCCTGGCCGGACTGCTCGCGGACGAACGCGCCGATGGCGGGCAGGTCGTAGCGGGCGTAGTCGGCCACTCGGTTGTGCTGCCAACTCTGGTTGCGCGGTGACAGCCCGTGTCCGCGCATCTCGGGGATCCACACGTCGAATCCGGCGCGCGCCAGATATGCACCCAGGCCGATGCCCTTGGGTGAATACCAGAACCGCCGGTTGGAAAAACTGCCGTGCAGGAGGATCACCGGCGTGCCGGGGACACGCCGCTGGTCAGCCGGGCCCAGGCGGGTCACCGCCAGTTTGACGCTGGGATCGGGACTGTTGCCCGCCTTGATGCGGTAGACGTCCTCGCTCAGGTCGCCACGACGTTCGGCGCTGAGCAAGGCCACTGGAAAGAGGGTGCTGCTGCTTTGCATAAGTAGAGTGCGCAAAAAGGGCGGGATCCATTGCTGGAACTCGCCCTGGAAAATTCAAGCGGGAGCGGCTTTCGGCAAGCCACCCCCGCGCTCATCGCATCAGGCGCTTGCCTGGCCTTCGGCAAGGAAGAACCAGGTCTCGAGCACCGAGTCCGGGTTCAGCGACACGCTTTCGATGCCCTGCTCCATCAGCCACTTGGCCAGGTCCGGGTGGTCCGACGGACCCTGGCCACAGATGCCGATGTACTTGCCAGCCTTGTTGCAGGCCTGGATGGCGTTGGCCAGCAGCTTCTTCACGGCCGGGTTACGCTCGTCGAACAGGTGGGCGATGATCCCCGAGTCGCGGTCCAGGCCCAGGGTCAGCTGGGTCAGGTCGTTGGAGCCGATCGAGAAGCCGTCGAAGTACTCGAGGAACTCCTCGGCCAGGATCGCGTTGGACGGCAGCTCGCACATCATGATCACGCGCAGGCCGTTGTCACCACGGGCCAGGCCGTTTTCGGCGAGCAGGTCGACGACCTGGCTGGCCTCGCCCAGGGTGCGCACGAACGGCACCATGATCTCGACGTTGGTCAGCCCCATCTCGTTGCGCACGCGCTTGAGGGCGCGGCATTCGAGTTCGAAGCAGTCCCGGAACGACTCGCTGATGTAGCGCGACGCACCGCGGAAGCCCAGCATCGGGTTTTCTTCCTCGGGCTCGTACAGCTTGCCGCCGATCAGGTTGGCGTACTCGTTGGACTTGAAGTCCGACAGGCGCACGATGACCTTCTTCGGGTAGAAGGCAGCGGCCAGGGTGCTGATGCCTTCGACCAGTTTCTCGACATAGAAGCCGACCGGATCGCTGTAGCCGGCGATACGCTTGTCGACGCTGTCCTTGAGTTCCGGCGGCAGGCCGGCGTAGTTGAGCAGCGCCTTGGGGTGCACGCCGATCATGCGGTTGATGATGAATTCCAGGCGCGCCAGGCCCACGCCTTCGTTGGGCAACTGGGCAAAGTCGAAGGCACGGTCGGGGTTGCCGACGTTCATCATGATCTTGAACGGCAGGGCCGGCATGGCGTCCACCGAGTTCTGCTTGATGTCGAAGCCCAGCTCACCTTCGAAGATGAAGCCGGTATCGCCCTCGGCGCAGGACACGGTCACGCCCTGGCCGTCCTTGAGCAGCTGGGTGGCGTTACCGCAACCGACCACGGCCGGAATGCCCAGCTCACGGGCGATGATCGCCGCGTGGCAGGTCCGCCCGCCGCGGTTGGTGACAATGGCGCTGGCGCGCTTCATCACCGGTTCCCAGTCCGGGTCGGTCATGTCCGAGACCAGTACGTCACCAGGCTGGACCTTGTCCATTTCCGAGACGTCCTTGATCACGCGTACCTTGCCGGCGCCGATGCGCTGGCCGATCGCGCGGCCCTCGACCAGCACGGTGCCCTTCTCCTTGAGCAGGTAGCGTTCCATGACATTGGCGCTGGAGCGGCTCTTCACGGTTTCAGGGCGGGCCTGGACAATGTACAGCTTGCCGTCGTCACCGTCCTTGGCCCACTCGATATCCATCGGGCGCTGGTAGTGCTGCTCAATGATCATGGCCTGCTTGGCCAGTTCGTTGACTTCCTCGTCGCTCAGGCAGAAACGCGCGCGCTCGGCGCGGTCGACATCGACGGTCTTGACCGAACGACCGGCCTTGGCCTCGTCGCCGTAGACCATCTTGATCGCCTTGCTGCCCAGGTTGCGGCGCAGGATCGCCGGGCGCCCGGCCTGCAAGGTGTGCTTGTGCACGTAGAATTCGTCAGGGTTGACCGCGCCCTGCACCACGGTTTCGCCCAGGCCGTAGGCGCCAGTGATGAACACCACGTCGCGGAAGCCCGATTCGGTATCCAGGGTGAACATCACGCCGGCCGTGCCGGTTTCCGAACGGACCATGCGCTGCACGCCGGCAGACAGGGCGACCAGCTTGTGGTCGAAGCCCTGGTGCACGCGGTAGGCGATGGCACGGTCGTTGAACAGCGAGGCGAAGACTTCCTTGGCCGCGCGGATCACGTTGTCGACGCCGCGGATATTGAGGAAGGTTTCCTGCTGGCCGGCAAACGAGGCATCCGGCAGGTCTTCGGCGGTGGCCGAGGAACGCACGGCGACGGCCATGTTCGGGTTGTCCTTCGACATCTCGGCGAAGGCGACGCGGATTTCCTCGTTCAGACGCTCGGGAAACTCGGCCTCCATCACCCACTGACGAATCTGCGCGCCGGTCTTGGCCAGGGCGTTGACGTCGTCGACATCCAGCGCGTCGAGGGAGGCATGGATGCGGTCGTTAAGGCCGCTCTGCTCGAGAAAATCACGGTACGCCTGAGCCGTAGTGGCAAAGCCGCCCGGCACGGAGACACCGGCACCTGCGAGGTTACTGATCATCTCGCCGAGGGATGCGTTCTTGCCCCCCACATGCTCTACATCATGGACGCCGAGCTTATCGAGGGAAACTACGTACTCTACCAAGGTGATCTCTCCATCAACTGTGTTGGAAACGCTCATGTCACCCGCCTGCCGTTGTGGCGTGGCCGGGCGCTTGTGGCCTGGACCTGGAAAATAAGTGAGAATGCCGGCACGTCGTGTTCGGCAAACCGAACCTATCATATCCAAGAATTGTCAGCAGCTTAAGGCCCCAGGTGCAAATGAAACGAACCGCCTTTTTCATCTCCGATGGCACCGGCATCACGGCCGAAACGCTGGGTCAGAGCCTGCTGGCACAGTTCGATAGCATCGGCTTCAACAAATTCACCCGTCCCTATATCGACACCCTGGACAAGGCCCGCACCATGGTCCAGCAAATAAACGCCGCCGCAGAGCGGGACGGGGTGCGCCCGATCATCTTCGATACTATCGTCAACCAGGACATCCGTGAGGTTCTGGCGACCTCCAACGGCTTCATGATCGACATCTTCTCGACGTTCCTGGCGCCGCTGGAGCAGGAACTGACCGCCCATTCGTCGTATTCGGTGGGGAAATCGCACTCGATCGGCGGCAACTCCAACTATATGGAGCGCATCGAGGCGGTCAACTTCGCCTTGGACAACGACGATGGCGCCCGTACGCACTACTACGACAAGGCCGACCTGATCCTGGTGGGTGTGTCTCGTTGCGGCAAGACCCCTACCTGCCTCTACATGGCCATGCAATTTGGCATCCGCGCCGCCAACTACCCGCTGACCGAAGACGACATGGAGCGTCTGCAACTGCCCTCGGTGCTGCGCAAGTACCACCACAAGCTGTTTGGCCTGACCATCGATGCGGACCGACTGACCGCCATCCGCCATGAGCGCAAGCCCAACAGCCGGTATTCGAGCTTTGCCCAGTGCGAGTTCGAGGTGCGGGAGGTCGAGAGCCTTTTCCGACGGGAAAATATTCCGAATATCAATTCGACGCATTTTTCGGTGGAGGAGATCTCGGCGAAGATCCTGGTCGAGAAAGGGGTGGAGCGGCGGTTCAAATAACGCCCGGCTCAGACGTGTTGACGGTCATTTGCAGTGGCAGTACCGGCCAAAGGTAGATTTGCTGAAATGAAAAAGCCCCGACATCTCTGCCGGGGCTTTTTCACTTCAGCTCACGCTCAGGACGGCACGACCACCACCTGCCCGCTCAACGCCAAGTCAACCAGCTCCCGGTTGGCGACCGCATACATGGCGTAATCCGTCCCGGTCGCGTTGCGCAAGTCGTCCAGCATGGCGCGCCAGCGCTCGACCATGACACGGTGCTGCTCCAGCCACAGCGCCACGCGTGCGTCCATGTCATCCGGGGCATCGGCCATCTGCAGCACTGAAATGGTGATGGCACGCTGCTGCAGGTCGATGTCGTCGCGG
Source organism: Pseudomonas sp. JE3303 (assembly GCF_056312565.1). NCBI lineage: Bacteria > Pseudomonadati > Pseudomonadota > Gammaproteobacteria > Pseudomonadales > Pseudomonadaceae > Pseudomonas > Pseudomonas sp. JE3303. The sequence goes on along the minus strand of NZ_JBWGIF010000008.1, from coordinate 126,638 downwards.
AAGGCTTCTCGTGCCAGGGCCTGCCAGTTGTTTTCCACCGGCAGGTTGCTGATTTCCTGCAGGTACCAGGCTAGATCCAGTGCGCTGCCGACGGCGAAGAAGGCCTTGGCCACCTGGGCCGGATTCTGGCCTGTCACGTCGGACGCCTCGATGATCGGCAGCAAGGTGTACAGGTGCGTGGTCCCGGCGACCATGCGCGCCAGCAGCTCAGGCACCCCGGCCTGGACGAAGCCCTGGTAACGGGTCTGCCAGCGGTCGCGGGTCGGGCCCTCGAGAAGCTCGTCGAGCTTGAGCCCAAGCTGGGCGATCTTCGGCCCGAAGTGCGCTACGTCCCGGCCGGCGTCCTGCTCGTTGCGACGGCTGCGCAGGAACCAGCGCGTGGCGCGGCGGCCCAGGCGCATCAGTTCGTCCATCAGGGTCAGCTGGATCTCGGCCGGCACCTGGTAATCCAGCGCTTCGATCTGGCGGAACCAGTGCGGCAGGTGGAAGATGTCCCGCACGATCACATAGGCACCGGCCACGTTGGCCGCGCTCATGCCAGTGGACTCTTTCAGGCGCTGCACGAAGGTAATGCCCATGTTGTTGACCAGGTCGTTGGCGATCTGGGTACTGACGATCTCGCGCTTGAGGCGGTGGCGGCGCATGGCCTCGGCGAACTTGTTGACCAGCGACGGCGGAAACGCGGTTTCCATGTCGCGGGTCAGGTACTCGTCATCAGGCACCTGCGATTTGAGCAACTGCTCCTTGAGGTCGATCTTGCTGTAGGAAATAAGCACCGACAGCTCGGCCCGGGTGAGGCCCTGGTTGGCAGAGACGCGCTCGGCCAAATTGTCTTCGGATGGCAAGAACTCGATCGCCCGGTCGAGCTTGCCGCGGCTTTCGAGGTCGGCCATCAGGCGCTTGTACTCGGCAATGCGCTCACGGGCACGACGCGCCGCCAGCGACAATGCCTGGGTCTGCTTGTAGTTGTTGCCCAGCACCAGGGATCCCACTTCCTCGGTCATGCTGCCGAGCAGCAGGTTGCGCTGCTTCTCGGTCATGTCCCCGGCATGCACCACTTCATTGAGCAGGATCTTGATGTTGACCTCATGGTCAGAGCAGTCCACGCCACCGGCATTGTCGATGAAGTCGGTGTTGGTCGCGCCGCCGTTCAGGCCGAACTCGACCCGGCCCAGCTGGGTCATGCCCAGGTTGCCGCCCTCGCCCACCACCTTGCAGCGCAGCTCGTCGCCATTGACACGCAAGGCATCGTTGGCCTTGTCGCCGACATCGGCATGGCTCTCTCCGCTGGACTTGACGTAGGTGCCGATACCGCCATTCCAGAGCAGGTCGACCGGTGCCTTGAGCAACGCGTGCAACAACTCGGTCGGGGTCAGCTTGTCGGCCTCGATGTCGAAGCGCTGCTTCATCTGCTCGGTGATGGTGATGCTCTTCAGGCTGCGCGGGAAGATACCGCCGCCTTCGGACATGATGCTGGTGTCGTAGTCGGTCCAGGCCGAGCGCGGCAGGTCGAACAGGCGCTGGCGCTCGGCGAAGCTGGTGGCAGGATCAGGATTGGGGTCGATGAAGATGTGCAGGTGGTTGAACGCGGCCACGAGCTGCAACTTGTCGGACATCAGCAGGCCGTTGCCGAATACGTCACCGGCCATGTCGCCGACACCAATGACGGTGATCGGGTCCTGCTGCACGTTGATGCCACGCTCGCGGAAGTGACGCTGCACGCCGACCCAGGCACCACGGGCAGTGATGCCCATCTTCTTGTGGTCGTAGCCGGCCGAGCCGCCCGAGGCGAAGGCGTCGCCCAGCCAGAAGCCGTAGTCGACGGCGATACCGTTGGCAATGTCCGAGAAGGTCGCGGTGCCCTTGTCGGCGGCCACCACCAGGTAAGGGTCGTCGTCATCGTGGCGCACCACGTTGACCGGCGGCACCACGCCACCGTCCTTGAGGTTGTCGGTGATGTCGAGCAGCCCGGAGATGAAGATCCGGTAGCAGGCGATGCCTTCGGCCTGGATCTCGTCGCGGCTGCCGCCCAGCGGCAGGCGCCGTGGCAGGAAGCCGCCCTTGGCGCCGACCGGCACGATCACCGAGTTCTTTACCTGCTGGGCCTTGACCAGGCCGAGCACCTCGGTACGGAAGTCCTCTTCGCGGTCCGACCAGCGCAGGCCGCCCCGGGCGACGTTGCCGAAGCGCAGGTGCACACCCTCGACCCGCGGCGAATAGACGAAGATCTCGAACTTGGGCACCGGCTTGGGCAGTTCGGGGATCAGCTTGGGGTTGAACTTGAAGCTGAAGTAGGACTTGGCGTGACCCTTGGCGTCGGTCTGGTAGAAGTTGGTGCGCAGGGTCGCCTTGATCAGGTCGAGGTAGCGGCGCAGGATGCGGTCTTCGTTGAGCACCTGCACATCGTCCAGGGCCGTGAGAATCGCCTGCTCGAGGCGCTGCTGCTTGTCGCCCAGGTCGTCCTGGGTGAGCTTGCGCGCGAGATAGAAACGGGTCTTGAACAGCCGGGTCAGCTCGCGGGCGATGTCGGTGTGGTTGTTCAGCGTGCTGGCGATGTAGCCCAGGTCGAAGCCCAGGCGGATCTGCTTGAGGTAGCGGGCGTAGGCACGCAGCAGGGCGACATCGCGCCAAGGCAGGCCAGCGGTCAGCACCAGGCGGTTGAAGGCGTCGTTCTCCGCGTCGCCCTGGACGATGTGCACGAATGCATCCTGCAGGGTGTCGTTGAGCTGCTGGATGTCCAGGTCCAGGCCCTCGCTGTAAGTGAAGGCGAAATCATGAATCCAGAACTCCCGGCCGTTCGCGTGGCGCAGGCGATAAGGGAATTCGCCCAGCACACGCAGGCCGAGGTTCTCGAGAATCGGCAAGACGTCCGACAGCGCCAGCGGCGTATCGGCGTGGTACAGCTTGCAGTGCAACAGCTGCTTGCCGGTCTGGGTCAGCGGCTGGTAGAAGCTCATCACCAGCGGCTTGCGTTCTGACAATTCCAGCACATGCTGCATGTCGACCACCGCCGAATGCGCTGCGAAGCGCTCGCGATAGCCGGCCGGGAAGCCCTTGGGGAAATTGGCCAGGATATCGTTGCCCTGGGCTTCGCCGAAGCCTTCGACCACCAGGCTTGCGTAGTCGTCCTTCCACGAACGGCAGGCCTGGATCACTTCGTTTTCCAGCTGCTGCGGATCGATGTCGATGCGGTTTTTCGGATCGACCCGCAAGATCAGCTGCACGCGGGCCAGCACCGACTCGGAGAAGAAGGTCCAGAACTCGCAATCGCTGGCCTTCAGGCGCTCCATCAGCACCTGCTGGATCTTCTGGCGCACCTCGGTGGAATAGATGTCGCGCGGCACGTAGGCCAGGCAGTAGCAGAACCGCCCGTACGGGTCCTTGCGCAGGAACACGCGGATCTTGTTGCGTTCCTGGATCTGCACGATCGACATCACAGTGCTGAACAGTTCATCGATCGGCGTCTGGAACAGGTCATCGCGCGGCAGCACCTCGAGTACCTGCGCCAGCTCCTTGCCCAGGTGAGCCTTGGGGTCGAACAGCGAGCGGCGCTCGACTTCGGCGACCTTTATGCGGATATACGGGATGGCATGCACGCTTTCGCCGTACACCGACGAGGTGTACAGGCCCATGAAGCGGCATTCCTTGATGACCCGGCCTTCGGCATCGAGCTGGCGGATCGACACATAGTCCGGATAGGCCGGACGGTGCACGCGGCTCGGCTGCGCAGCCTTGGCGAAGGACAGCAGCAGCGGCTCGTTGAGGTAGTTGACGGCGTAGTCTTCGATGCGCAGGTCGTCGGCGCTCAGGCCGGCGCGCAGCAGGCGGGTCAGGCCCAGGAACGACTGCGGGTCATAGACGATCTGGCCGCCCTCGGCGTCGCCCGACACGGTAAACTCTTCATAGCCCAGGAACGTGAAGTGGTTGCCCAGCAGCCACTCCAGGAAGGCCTTGACCTCCGCCTTTTCATTCTGTGCCGGCGCGTACGGGCTTTGCTCGACCAGCGCAACGATGTCGCGCAGCTTGTCCTTCATCGGCTCGAAGTCGGCCACCGCAACCCGCACCTCGGCCAGTACCTGCTCAAGTTCGCGGGCCAGCACACTGAGTTCGGCGGCGTTGGCGCAACGGTCGATCTCCAGGTACATCAGCGACTCATGCTGCACGCCTTCGCCCGAGGTGCCCTTTGGCAGCAGCTCGGCCAGCTCGCCATCCAGGCCGCGGCGCACGCTGAGCACGGTGGTCTGCAGGGTATGGATGCTGTAGCCGCGGCGGTTGAGCTCGGTGCGTACCGAGTCGACCAGGAACGGCAGGTCATGGTGCAGCACTTCGACCGCGGTGTGGGTCGATTGCCAGCCGTGGCGTTCGTAGTCGGGGTTGTAGACCCGCACCTCGGGGTGCTCGGGGTTGAAGCGTTCGATGATGCGCCACGCAGACAGGGTGCAGCCCGCCAGGTCAGAGAGCCTGCGCTGGGTAAGTTCGTCCAGGGATATGATGCCGAAGAACTGTTCGGCGAACAGCGTCACTTGTGGCAAGGACTGTTCGCTGATGTGCTGCGCCAGGACCGCTTGCAGTTGCTGCTGGAAGTCGGCCTTGCTGGCTGCGGTGAAAAACGCCATCTGTGGTACTCCGCTTGGTCTTTTGTCATGAGCTTAACGAGTGGCAGGCCGTGGCTGCTTGCGGTGCTGCGACATATTCGGTCAAGACCTGCAACATTGCGTTTATAGAACTCCTCAAGACTGGCAGAATTCCATCTCATCCTCTTGAATTGAGCCCCCCATGCAACTGAAAACCGCCCTGCTCTTCGCCACCCCCTGCGACGATGAAGAGGACAACATGGCCACGCTGTGCTGCCACAGCGACAAGGGCCAGATGTTTCTGCTGACCCGTTATCCGGATGAAGACACGGTGGACCTGACGCTGGATGACGAGCCTTCGACGCTGGATGGGTTGAAGGTGACGCTGTGGGCGGACCGGTTGCTGATCGAAGTGGCCGCCGGGGATGCAGATGCGTTGCGGGGGGATGATTTCCTGGAGATTCTGCATGCGACGCCGGCGGGGGATCTGGCGGAGGTGGAGTTGACCTTGCGCAACATCCTGCAGGGGACTGGGGTGTTTGTGAGCGAGGTTTGAGGGCGAGCGATGAGCGGCGCCACAAGGCCCCAAGCGCACGCTTCGCGCGGACGGCGCGCCACTGCCCGAGCGGCGCTCGATCTCATGGGCGCTGCAAGCCTCAAGGCACGCACCTTGCAACCCTCACGCCGTCAACACCACCCTGCCCCCCTCCGCCGGCCGATCCAGATACAGCAGGTCCAGCCCACTATTGCGCAACCCCTTCAGCGGGTTCCAATGCGCCGAGGCATGGATATACCATGCATCCAGCAATCCTGCCTCTTCCTCGCTGAGCCCGGGCCCGGCCACCCGCCCCAATGCAAAATCAAGCAGTTTGCCGCTGATCATCTCGAGCTCCCCAGGTAACTCCTCCTCTACCTCTGCAAACGGCACCCCACCCTCGACCGCCAGCTCCCGCATCACCCGCAGATATATCCTGGACAGATGACCCAACACCTCTCGCTCCCGGTATAAAGCCACATATACCTGTTTCTGCGGCTCCTCCCGGCGCGCCCGGTGCTGCTCCAGAGGCTGCGTCCAAGTCACGACGCGCGCCGGGGTCCGCGGGCCTTCACTTTCCAGCAGACCACTGACTTCGGCATATGCCGCCGTCCGCTCCACCGGCGTCCCCAGCGATACGCGGTTCGAGCGCGGCTTGCACACCAGCACCTGCTCCTGCATCACCTCTGGATAGCCACCGCCGATATCAGCATGCGCGCCGGGTAGTACGATGTCGTATTCACTGCCGACCAATGGAAAATGGTGCCGCTGCTCGTCTGCCGCCACCAGCTGAACCGTACGCCGCGCCAGGCCCGCATCGAGTCGCAGGCGCAGGTCGCCCATGCCCTTCTGGTCTGTCAGCGGCGAGAAAATGGCGGCTACCGTGTCAAACAGCCCGATGAAGTTGATGACAACACCTTCGTCCCATGAGAACCGACCGGCGGCCAGGCCAGGACATTCCTTCAGGGCGAGCGCCAGCAGGCTGCCGGACCCGCTGCGCAGGTCGTTGGCGAAATGCCGGGCAGCCGCGGCGCCCCGGCTGAAGCCGAACAGGTCGAACTCAAGCGCGCCGATGACTACCGCCGAATCCTCCACAGACAGCGCGAGCAACTGCCGCCCGATGGCCTGCGCCGCTTCGGCCACCCTCGCCTGCACGCCTGTATCCCAACGCCCGGTCGCCTGGGAGAACCAGGAGTCCGCCTCTCCCGCCAGCGTTCCGACTCCATCCACATACTGTTTCAGATAGAGACACCCATCCTCCGGGTACAACGCATGCAACAGCGCGACATTGGTCTGGGCATTGAGGTAGCTGCCGCCCATGAAGCCGACCGGCACCCCGTCCGGGCTCTGCAGCCCCTGCACGCTGTTGTCTCGATTGTTGCCGGTGCCGTCGAAAAAGACGCCGATGCGTACCGTCACCGCTTGATTTCCCATCGCCTGACCCTCCCGGTCAAAGCTGAATGGGAAGACATCTGCGCCTCGGGCTAAATCAGCCAGCTCAACAAATCCTGAAGGAAATCTCCCAAACCTCGGCCACGACGAGGTTTTTCGAGATTTTTCCACGCGGTCATTGGTCGGCGCAGGGCCGGATGGATTAAAGTATCAGCCCCCGCCCGGGTGGCCGCAGCGCCGCACACCCGGGCCTACGCCCAGGAATCACCGACGATGGAACACCGTGAAGCGCTCAACGCGCTGCGCACTTTTCTTTCCACCCAGATCCTTGGCCAGGAAAAGCTGGTCGAGCGCCTGCTGATCGTGTTGCTGGCCGACGGCCACATGCTGGTCGAGGGTGCCCCGGGCCTGGCCAAGACCAAGGCCATCAAGGAACTGGCCGAGGGCGTCGAGGCGCAGTTTCACCGCATCCAGTTCACGCCCGACCTGCTGCCGGCCGATATCACCGGCACCGAGATCTATCGTCCGGAAACCGGCAGCTTCGTGTTCCAGCAGGGACCGATCTTCCATAACCTGGTGCTGGCCGACGAAATCAACCGCGCGCCAGCTAAGGTCCAGTCGGCGCTGCTCGAGGCCATGGCCGAGCGCCAGGTCAGCGTGGGGCGCAGCACCTACGACCTGTCGCCACTGTTCCTGGTGATGGCGACGCAAAACCCGATCGAGCAGGAAGGTACCTACCCGCTGCCCGAGGCCCAGCTCGACCGCTTCCTGATGCACGTGAAAATCGGCTTCCCCGATGCCGCCGTGGAGCGGCGCATCCTGCAACAGGCACGGGGCGAGGCGCTCAATGGCGAGACCAAGCCGGAGCGGCGGGTCAGCCAGCAGGCAATCTTCGCCGCGCGCAAGGAAATCCTCGGCCTGTACATGGCCGATGCCGTGGAGGAGTACCTGGTGCAACTGGTAATGGCCACGCGCACCCCGGCCAAGTTCGACCCGGAGCTGGCGGACTGGATCGCCTACGGCGCCAGTCCACGCGGCTCGATCGCCCTGGACCGCTGCGCGCGGGCCCACGCGTGGCTTGCCGGACGTGATTTCGTCAGCCCCGAGGACATCCAGGCCGTACTGTTCGACGTGCTGCGCCACCGTATCATCCTGTCGTTCGAGGCCGAAGCTGCCGGGGTCGACCAGGACCGGGTGGTACAGCGCATCCTCGACGCTGTCGCTGTCGCCTGACCCCATGCCTGCCTCCCAGCTGGTCTCCCCCGGCATTCGCATCAGCCTCGGCGAGCTGATCGAGATGCGCCATCGCGTGCGCGAAATCCAGCTGTTTTCCCGGCCGGGACAGCGCAGCCCGTTGGTCGGCCTGCACCATTCCAAGCTGCGTGGGCGCGGTGTCGACTTCGACCAGGTGCGGGTCTATCAGGCAGGCGACGACGTGCGCAACATCGACTGGCGCGTCACGGCCCGTACCCAGGAGCCGCACACCAAGCTTTTCCACGAGGAACGCGAGCGGCCGATCTTCATCATGGTCGAGCAGAGCCAGCGGCTGTTCTTCAGCTCGGGGCTGATGTTCAAGTCAGTGCTCGCGGCCCAGGCGGCGGCGCTGTTGGGTTGGGCCGCGCTGGGCCACAACGACCGCATCGGCGGCCTGGTGTTCGGCGACAACGAGCACTACGAGGTCAAACCCCGGCGCAGCAAGCAAAGCCTGCTGCAATTGCTCAACCGCCTGGCGCGGGTCAACCAGTCGCTGCACACCGAGGCCGCGCCGCAACCCGACAGCCTGGGACTGGCCCTGCGCCGAGCCCGTGAGGTGCTGCGCCCGGGCAGCCTGGCAATCATCATCTGCGACGAACGCGCGCTGACGCCTGCAGTCGAGCAGCACCTGAGCCTGCTGTCACGCCACTGCGACGTGCTGCTGATGCCACTGTCCGACCCTCTCGATCATGCCCTGCCGGCCGCTGGCCTGCTGCGCTTCGCCCAGCGCGGTGCGCACCTGGAGCTCGACACGCTGGACGCCAACCTGCGCCAGCTCTACCGCCAGCGCAGCGAGTCGCGCATCGAGCGCTGGGAGTGGCTGGCGCAGAAGATGCGGGTGGTGCTGATGCCCTTGAGCACCCAGAGCGAAATGGTCGAGCAGCTGCGCGAGTACCTCAAGGCCCAGCGGCCGGGGAGCGGTAAATGAACCCGCTCGACCAGCTGCATCCGCTGATCTCCCCGGCGCATATCGGCCTGTGGCCCCCTGCGCCGGGCTGGTGGGTGCTGCTGGTACTGCTGCCGTTGCTCAGCTGGGGGCTCTGGCGCGTGCGTCACTGGCGCCCGGCCAAGCGGCAGGTGGTTCCGGTCGAACAGCCGCTGGACCCGGTTCGCCAGGAGGCATTGAGCGAGCTGGCCCGGCTGCCGCGTCCGTATGACGGCGCCCACGCTGGCGCGTGGCTGCAGCAGATCAACGCCTTGCTCAAGCGCCTGTGCCGCAATCACTATCCTGGTGCCAACAGCCATACCCTCAACGGCCGCAAGTGGCTGGCGTTCCTTGACAATCGCTGCCCCGCCGCCGGGCTGACCCGCTGGATGGTGCTGGTCGAGGGCGCCTACAAGCCAGAGTGCAAGCTGGACGACAAAGCCATCGCCGGGCTCAGCCAGGCGGTCGAAACCTGGATCCGCAAGCATGTTTGAACTGGCCTGGCCGTGGATCTTCGTGCTCCTGCCGCTGCCCTGGCTGGCGCGCCTGCTGCTGCCTGCGGCCGACAGCGGCGAGCCGGTGCTCAAGGTGGGGTTTCTCGACGAACTCGAAGGCTTGGCCGGGCGCCGCGCCCGCCTCAACCTGCCTACCTGGGATCAGCAGGCGCCCTACATGATCATCTGGCTGCTCCTGCTGCTGGCCGCCGCGCGGCCGCAGTGGCTGGGGGAGCCAACCCCGATCGCCGCCAGCGGCCGCGACCTGCTGGTGGCCGTGGACGTGTCCGGCTCCATGGACTACCCCGACATGCACTGGCGGGACGAGGACATCAGCCGCCTGAGCCTGGTCAAGACGCTCCTTGGCGATTTCCTGCAGGACCGCGAGGGCGACCGCGTCGGCCTGATCCTGTTTGGCAGCCAGGCCTACCTGCAGGCGCCGCTGACCTTCGACCGGCGCACGGTGCGCGCGTTTCTCGACGAAGCGCAGATTGGCATCGCCGGCAAGAACACCGCCATCGGCGATGCAGTGGGCCTTGCCGTCAAGCGCCTGCGCCAACGCCCGGCGCAGAGCCGCGTGTTGATCCTGATCACCGACGGCGCCAACAACGGCGGTCAGATCCATCCCTTGACCGCCGCGCGGCTGGCCGCCCAGGAGGGCGTGCGCATCTATGCCATCGGCATCGGCGCCAACCCCGAGGCCAGCGGCACGCCGGGCCTGCTGGGGCTGAACCCGAGCCTGGACCTGGATGAACCTTCGCTCAGGGAAATCGCCGAGCTCACCCATGGCGCCTACTTCCGCGCGCATGACGGTGCGGAGCTGGACAACATCGGCGACACCCTCGATGAGCTGGAGCCGGTCGCCCAGCAGCCCACCCAGGCGCGTACCGCCAAGGCGCTGTACGCCTGGCCGCTGGCCTTGGCGCTGCTGCTGAGCGTGCTGCTGGTGGTTGCCGCGTTGTGGCCCGACAACCTGCTGCAACAGTTGATGCGCCGGCCGCTGTTCCTGCAGCCGCTGCCGCAATGGCGGCAGCGGCTGGAGCGACTGCGCCTGAGGAAACGCCGATGATTGCCCTTTGGCCACAATGGCTGCGCCCGCTCTGGCTGCTGGTGATCCCGCTGCTCGCCTGGCTGCTGTACAAGCTCTGGCACCGGCGCAAGCGTGCCGGGCGCTGGCAGATGATCCTGCCGCCACAGTTTCATGCCGTGCTGCTGGGCGGTGGCAATGGCAGCACCAGCAAGTTGCCCTGGATCGCCGTGGGCCTGGCCTGGGCGCTGATGTGCCTGGCCCTGCTCGGGCCGAGCTGGCAGCGCCTCGAGGAAACCCGCCAGCGTCCTGCCGACCCGTTGGTGATCCTGCTGGAAATGACCCCGCAGATGCTCGCCGAGGACAGCGCGCCCAATCGCCTGGAGCAAGCCCGGCGCAAGATTTTCGACCTCCTGGAACATCGCCGCGACAGCCAGACCGCACTGATCGTCTACGCCGGCAGCGCCCACACGCTGGTGCCGCTGTCCGACGACCTGGCCACGACCCGCAACCTGCTCGAAGCAGTGGCCCCCTCGATCATGCCGCAACCTGGCCAGCGTGCCGACCTGGCGGTTGCCAAGGGCCTGGCGCTGCTGGCCCAGAGCGGCCTGGGCCAGGGGCGCTTGTTACTGATCGGCTCCTCGCTCAGCACCCCCGAGCGCAACGGCATCCTTCGCGCCTTGGGCCGCCAGGGCCCGAGCCTGTTGATGCTTGGCATCGGCAGCAGCGAAGGCGCTCCGGTGCGCCAGGCCAACGGCGAATTCCTCAAGGATGAGCAGGGTGGCATTCTGTTGCCGCGCCTGGACGCTGCCAGCCTCAAGCCGTTCATCAACGGCACGGGTGGACGCTATCGTCACGCCCGCATCGATGACCTGGACCTGCGCGGCCTGGGGTTGTTCGACAACCCGCGCAGCCTGAGCAACCAGGGCCAGACCATGCAACTGGACAGCTGGGCAGACCAGGGCTATTGGCTTTTGCTGCCGCTGTTGCTGCTGGCAGCCTGCGCAGGGCGACGCGGCTGGCTGTTCTGCCTGCCCTTGCTGTTTGTCCTGCCGCAGCCCAGCCATGCATTCGAATTCAAGGACCTCTGGCTGCGCCCCGATCAGCAGGGCGCGCGCTTGCTCCAGCAGCAGCGCCCCATGGAGGCGGCACGGCATTTTCGCGACCCGCAGTGGCAAGGCATGGCGCTCTTCGAGGCAGGCGACTATGCTGCGGCGGCGCGCGCCTTTGCCCAGGGCAACACCGCTGCGGCGCACTTCAACCGGGGCAACGCATTGGCCCGGGGCGGTGAGCTGGAAGCCGCGCTGGATGCCTACGAACAGGCGCTCGAACGTCAGCCTGACTTCCAGCCCGCCCTCGACAACCAGGTGCTGGTCGAGCAGCTGCTGCGCCAGCGCGAAGCCAAGGCCCAGGCGCAATCGTCTGGCAGCGACGCCGAGGGCAGCCCGGGCAGCGAGACCGAAGGCAACAGCAGCTCGGCCAGCAGCCAGGCCGAAGGTGGCCAGGGCAACCCGAACGAGGCAGCGCCCCAGGCATCCGGCAACGCCAACGGCAATTCACAGGCCCAGGCCGGCAACCAGGCAGGTGGCGACGATGAGGTCATCCACCCGCCAAAGCGGCCGACCTCCACAAGCCTCGACGCCGAACAGCGCCAAGCCCTGGAACAATGGCTGCGCGAGATCCCGGACAACCCCGCGGACCTCTTGCGGCGCAAATTCTGGTATGAACAGCAATTGCATCAGGAAACCCCACGATGAGTCGCCTCGGCGTCCTTCTTCTCAGCCTGCTGTTTGCCCTGCAGGCCCAGGCGGCGCTGCAGGCCAGCGTCGACCGCACACGCCTGGAGGCCGGTGAAACCCTTGAGCTGACCCTCGAAAGCCAGGACGTGACCCAGTTCGGCAAGCCCGACCTCAGCGCCCTCGAGGCCGATTTCGAGGTGCGCGGCACGCGCCAGCTCAACAGCCTGCACACCCTGGACGGCGAGACCCGCGCCAGCACCCGCTGGATCATCACCCTGCTGCCACGGCGCAGCGGCAGCCTGCGGATCCCGGTGTTGCAGCTCGGACAGACGCTCAGCCAGGCCATCGAGCTGCAGGTCCAGGCCAGTGACGCCAGCCGCCCGGACAGCGCCGCGCAGGTGTTCATCGAGGCCACCCTGGACAGCCCAAGCGTCTACGTCCAGGCGCAGGCCATGCTGACCGTGCGCATCTATCACTCGGTGCCGCTGTACAACGACAGCAGCCTGAGCCCGCTGCAGCTGGACAACGCCAAGGTCGAACCGCTGGGCGAGTCGCGGACCTATGAGAAGGACATCAACGGCGTGCGCCACGGGGTGATCGAGACCCGCTACGTGGTGTACCCGCAGCAGAGCGGCCCGCTCGCCATGCCGCCGCTGACCTTCACCGCCACCGCCGCCGACGGCGGCGAGCAGCAGAACGGCATGGCGCGGGTCGGCAAGCAGGTGCAGGTCAGTTCGCTGCCGCTGCGCCTCGAGGTCCGTCCGATTCCCGCCGAATATCCGCCTGGCGCGCCCTGGCTTCCCGCGCGCAGCCTGACGCTCGAGGAACGCTGGAACCCCGACCCGGTTACCCAACCCACGCAGATCGGCGACTCGCTGACCCGCAGCATCACGCTGCGCGCCGACGGCCTGTCCAGCACCCAGTTGCCACCGCTGCCGGCCACCGAGGTCAAGGGCCTGCGTCGTTACCCTGACCAGCCGCAGCTGCGCAACGAGGTCAACGACCGCGGCATGACCGCCAACCGAGAAGAGCGCGAGGCCCTGGTACCGACTCACAGCGGCAGCCTGGAGTTGCCCGCCCAGGAAGTCACCTGGTGGAACACCCGGGAGGACCATCTGGAGCACAGCAGCCTGCCTGCCCGGAGCCTCAACGTGCTGGACAACCCGGCGCTGGCGGCCGAAGCGCCGATCGGCGACACCACCGGGCGCACGGGCCCGCTCTGGCCGTGGCAACTGAGTACTCTGGTACTGGCATTGACCACTGCCCTGGGCTTTGGCCTGTGGTGGCGCGCGCGGACCCGGCCGGCAGTACTGCGTGCCGCGCAGAGCGGCCCGAGCCCGCGCACCCTGCTGGACGATCTCAAGCGCGCCTGCCAGGCGAACGATCCGCAGGCGACGCGCCAGGCCCTGGATGCCTGGGCCCGCCAGCAACCGGAAACCCTGGCCGACATGGCCGCACGTTTCGTACCCTTGTCCGATGCGCTGGATGCCCTCAATGGCGCGCTGTACAGCGAAAGCGGGCAGTACTGGCAAGGCGACGAGCTGTGGCGCGCCATCGGCACCATCCCCCCGGCCGAACTGGCCGAGGCGCTGCCCAGCGAGCCTGGCAGCCTGCCGCCGCTGTACCCCAAATGATCTGGAATGCCCAATGCGACTGTTTCACACCTCTGACTGGCACCTGGGCCAGAGCCTCCACGGCCAGGAACGCGACTTCGAACACGCCTGCTTTCTTGAGTGGCTGCTCGGCCAGCTGCAGCTGCGCCAGCCCGATGCGCTGCTGATCGCGGGCGATGTCTTCGACACGGTCAACCCACCGGTCAAGGCCCAGGAGCGGCTGTACGATTTCATCGTCCAGGCCCACGAGCAACAGCCCAAGCTGGACATCGTGATGATCGCCGGCAACCACGATTCCGGCTCACGCATCGAGCTGCCCGCCGCGCTGATGCGCCGCCTGCGTACCCATGCCCTGGGCCGGGTGCACTGGCTCGACGAAGGCCAGCTCGACAGCGAGCGCCTGCTGATCCCCCTGACCAATGCCCGCGGCAAGGTAAGCGCCTGGTGCCTGGCCCTGCCCTTCCTGCGTCCGGCCGAAGTCACCGGGCCGCTGCTCGGTGACGACTACCTCAAGGGTATCGGCCAGGTCCACCAGCAACTGATCGCCGCTGCCGTGAAAAAGCGCAAGGCCGGCCAGGCGCTGGTCGCCATCAGCCATGCCCATATGGCTGGCGGTGCGGTGTCGGAAGACTCCGAGCGCAGCCTGATCATCGGCAACGCCGAGGCGCTGCCGGCCAAGCTGTTCGACCGCGCCATCAGCTACGTTGCCCTGGGCCACCTGCACAAGCCGCAGCGGGTCAACCGCGAGGACCGCATCCGTTACAGCGGCTCACCGATACCGCTGTCGTTCGCCGAGATCAGCTACCCGCACCAGGTGCTGGAGATCGAACTGGACGGCGCCGAACTGACCAGCATCGAGCCGCGCCTGGTGCCCCGTGCCGTGGCCCTGCAGCGCTTCGGTCCGGCGCCACTGGCCGAGCTGCTGGCGGAACTGGCCGGGCTGCCGGAGCTGGACTTGCTCGAAGACCCGCAGCGACAGCCATGGCTGGAGGTCCGGGTACTGCTGGACGAACCTCAGCCAGACCTGCGCCAGCAACTGGAATCGGCGCTGCAGGGCAAGGCCGTGCGCCTGGTGCGGATCAGCGCCGAATACGCCGGGCGCAACGGCTCCGACGATAACGGCACCGCCCTGATCGAGCTCGGCCAGCTGAGCCCGCAGGACCTGTTCAGCCGCGCCTGGGAACAGGCCTACGGCAGCGCCGTGGACGAGCAGGTGCTGGCCGATTTCGCCCTGCTGCTGCAGGACGTGCAGAACGAAGAGGAGCAGCCATGAAGATCCTGGCCATCCGCTTGAAGAACCTGGCCTCGCTGGCCGGTCCTGTCGACATCGACTTCACTGCCGAGCCCCTGGCCAGTGCTGGCTTGTTCGCCATCACCGGCCCCACCGGCGCCGGCAAGAGCACCCTGCTTGACGCCCTGTGCCTGGCGTTGTTCGGCGACGTGCCGCGCTTGAGCAATGTGTCCAAGGAAGCCAAGGTCCCGGACGCCGACAGCGACCTGTCCAGCGACGACGCCCGCACCCTGTTGCGCCGCGGCAGCGGCAGTGGTTATGCCGAGGTGGATTTCGTCGGCGTCGATGCGCGCCGCTACCGGGCGCGCTGGGAGGCCAACCGCGCCCGCGACAAAGCCAATGGCAAGCTGCAGCTCAGCCGCCAGAGCCTGTTCGACCTCGACAGCGAGCAACTGCTGAGCAACCAGAGCAAGAGCGAGTACAAGCAGCTGATCGAAGCGCGCCTGGGCCTGAACTACATGCAGTTCACCCGCGCGGTGATGCTTGCCCAGAGCGAGTTCAGCGCCTTTCTCAAGGCCAGTGACAAAGAACGCAGCGAGCTGCTCGAAAAGCTCACCAACACCTCCATCTACACCCGCTTGGGCCAGCGCGCGTTCAGCAAGAGCAAGGAGGCCTCGGACGTACACCGCGCCCTCGAAGAACGTGCCAGCTACCTGCTGCCGATGAACGCCGAGGCCCGCATCGCGCTCGACCTGCGCCTGGAGCAGGCGCAACAGGCATTCAAGGGCGATCAGGGCCGCGTGCGCCAGCTTGAGCAGCAGCGCCAGTGGCACAGCGAGCAACGCCAGTTGCAAGACCAGCAGGCCGCCGCCGGCGAAGCCCTGCAAGCCTGCGAGCAGCGTTGGCTCGGGCTGGCCGATCAGCGCCAGGACGCCCTGCGGTTGGAGCAGTTGTCGCCACAACGCCACCAGTTCGGCCGCCAGCAGGCCTTGGCCAGCCAACTCTCCCCGCTGGCCATGGCCATCGCCGAGCAGGCTCGCCAGCAGAGCGAACTGCAGCGCCAGGCCACGCAGCTCGAACGGGACCTGGAAACCGCCCGCCAGACGCTTGCCGAGGTTCAGGCCAGCCAGGCGCAAAGCGCGCCACAGCTGCGCCAGGCCTTTACCGAACAGCACACCCTGGGCCGCCTCGAACAAGAGCTGGGCAAGATGCAGGCCTTGGGTGAACAGGCCGATCAGGCAGTCGCCGAAGGCCTGCAGCAACTGCAGCAGATGGACGCGCATCAGCAGCGCAGCCAGCAGCAGCTGTCGCAGATCGCCGACGCGCTGGCACTCAGCGCCCACCTCGCCGACCTCACCAGTGCCTGGCAGGCCTATCGCAACCAGCTGCAGCAACTGTTGCTGATCGGCAACCGCTTGAACAAGGGCCGAGAAGAACTGCCGGGGCTGCAGGCTCAGGCAAGCCAGGCCAATGCCGAGCTGCAGACCCAGCGCGACGCCCTTGGGCTGCTCTATCGCGAAGTGGGCGCCGAGCCCCACGCCCTGGCCGAACAGATCGACCTGCTTGGCGCCATGCTGCAGGACAACCGCAAGCAGCAGCGCGTCGTCGAATCGATGTCGCGCCTGCACAGCCGCGAACAGGAGCTGGAGCAAAGCCTGCAGTCCCTGCGGGGCCGTCAGCAGGCGGCCATGACTCAACGCCAGAAGCTGATCGGCGAAGGCCAGCAAGCCAAGACCGAGCTCGAGGCCGCTGAACAGGCCCTGACCCTGACCCGCCAGCTGCTCGAACGCCAGCGGCTGGCGCGCAACGCCAGTGTCGAGGAGCTGCGCGCCCAGTTGCAGGATGGCGAGCCTTGCCCGGTGTGTGGCAGCGCCGAGCATCCCTGGCACCAGCCCGAGGCGCTGCTCGACAGCCTGGGCCGTCACGATCAGGTCGAGGAGACCATGGCCGTGGCCCAGGTCGACGCGCTCAAGACGCGCCTGGAAGAGCTGCGTGCCCAGGTCGGCATCCTCAACGGCCAGATCAAGGAGTTCCAGCACCAGCAAGCGCAACTGGGCGAGCAGCAGCAACCGCTGAGCGAGCAGCTGGGCGGCCATGCGCTGTGGGCCGCGCTTTCTGTCCAGGACAATCGCAGCGCCTGGCTCGAGGCCCAGCTCGGCCGCCTCGGCCAGGAGATCGAGCGCGACGAACAGCGCCAGGCAACCTTGCTGACCCTGCAAAAGGATGCCGCCCGCCTGCAACAGCAGCTGCAGGCCGCGGTCGAGCGCCAGCAACAGGCCAGTCAGCGTGTCGATCAGCAACACCAGGCGCTCACTGACGACGAAGAGCGCCTGGAGCAGGCGCTCGCCGGCTTCGCCACCCTGCTGCCCGAGGACATCCTCCAGGCCCTGCGCTGCGAGCCGGCCAATGCCTTCCTGGCGCTCGACCAGCAGATCAGCCAGCGCCAGCAGCAGCTCGAGCAGCAAAAGGACGAACAGCACGAGCAGACCCAGCGCCAACAGCAACTCGACCGGTTGCAAACGCAGCAGCAGACCCGTCTGCAACGCCAGGACGAGCTGCGCCAGCAGATCACCGGTTTGGCCGACCAGCAGCGGCAAGCCCGCGATACCTTGGGCGGACTGCTCGGCGAGCACAGCAGCGCCGAGCAGTGGCAGGCTCACCTGGAACAGCAGGTCGAGCAGGCACGCCAGGGTGAAGCGAGCACCGCACAGCAATTGCAAGATGCGCGCACCCGGGCCGTACAGCTGGGCAGTCAGCTCAAGGCGGACGAACAACGCCACCACGCGCTGGAGCAGGAGCACCGGCAGCTGCAAGGCCAGATCAGCCAATGGCGGGCGCAACACCCCGAGCTGGATGACAACGGCCTGACGCGCTTGCTGGCCATCGACGACAGCCAATTGGGGCAATTGCGCCAGACGCTGCAAGCCGCGGAAAAAGCCGTCGAACAGGCACGCGTGCTCTTGCAGGAGCGCGAGCAGCGCCTGGCCCAGCACCTGGCCCATGGCAACGGCGAGCTGCCTGCCGAACAGCTCGAACAGACCCTGGCCGAGCTGCAAAAGCTGCTGGCCGGCCACGAACAGCAGTGCGCCGAATTGCGCGCCGAGCAGGCTGATGACCAGCGTCGCCAGCAGGCGCACCAGGCGCTGTCCGAGCAGATTGCCCAGGCTTATCAAGAGTGGCAGCGCTGGGCGCGGCTGAGCGCATTGATCGGCTCCGCCAGCGGCGACACTTTCCGCAAGATCGCCCAGGGCTACAACCTCGACCTGTTGCTCCACCACGCCAACACCCAGCTGAGCCAACTGGCGCGGCGCTATCGCCTCAAGCGCGGCGGCAGCTCGCTTGGGCTGCTGGTGCTCGACACCGAAATGGGCGACGAGCTGCGCTCGGTTCACTCGCTGTCCGGTGGGGAGACTTTCCTCGTATCGCTTGCGCTTGCGCTGGGCCTGGCGTCCATGGCCTCGAGCACCATGCGCATCGAGTCGCTGTTCATCGACGAAGGTTTCGGCAGCCTCGACCCGGACTCGCTGCAACTGGCCATGGACGCGCTTGACGGCCTGCAGGCCCAGGGACGCAAGGTGGCGGTGATCTCCCACGTGCAGGAGATGCATGAGCGCATCCCGGTGCAGATCCAGGTGCGCAGGCAGGGTAATGGATTGAGCGAAGTGGAAGTGTGCGGGTGATCCTCTACTCCTTCCGCCGCTGCCCCTGGGCCATGCGTGCACGCCTGGCGCTGCGCTATGCCGGGTGCCCGGTAGAGGTGCGCGAAGTCAGCCTCAAGGACAAGCCGCCCGAGTTGCTGTCCTTGTCACCCAAGGGAACCGTGCCGGTGCTCGATACCGGCGCTGGGGTACTGGAGGAAAGCCTGGACATCATGCGCTGGGCGCTGGCATTCAATGATCCGCAGGACTGGCGGTTGGCGGCTGATCCTGCGAATGCCGAGCTGGCGGATGAGTTGATCGCACGCAATGACAGCACGTTCAAGGCGCAGGTCAACCTGTACAAGTATGCCGAGCGGTATCCGCAGTTCGACCGCGCGCATTACCGGCGCCAGGCCGAGCCGTGGCTCGCGGAGCTGGAGGGCTTGCTGGCTGACCGCCCCTGTCTGCTGGCCACGCACCCCAGCCTGGCCGATGCCGCGCTGCTGCCGCTGATGCGGCAGTTCGCGGGAGTGGAACCGCAGTGGTTCGCCAAAGCGCCTTACCCGCAGCTGCGGGAGTGGTTGCAAGGGTGGCTGGATTCACCGTTGTTCAAGGCGATCATGGCCCGTTAGCCACGGCATCAAGCCGTGGACACTCATTTCACGAACTTCAGGTCCGACGGCGAGCCCTGGCTGAACACCTGCACCGTCTCCCCGAGCTCCCCGCTGCGAGGATCCCGGCGCATTACACGGATCTCGTTGCTCTTCTGGTTCGCCACCAGCATGAACTTGCCGCTCGGATCGAGACTGAATTCACGCGGCTCGTTGCCTTCCACCGAACGCCGCTGGATCAGGCGCAACTGCCCGCTGTCCTCATCGACCGCATACACCACCAGTTCACTGGCCGTGCCCCGGTTGCTGACATACAGGAACCGCCCATCGGCAGACAGGTGCAGCCCCCCGGCAGACTTGGCCGCAGCTTCCTTGCGCTCGGTCAGTGCCACGCGCTGACGCTCGGCCAAGGCGCCATCACGCACATCGAACACCACCACCTCTGCGCTCATTTCCAACGTCAGGTAAGCATGCTCCCCTTCAGCGTCGAACAGCAGGTGCCGCGGCCCGCTGCCGGGCGGCAGACTGACCGCCGCCGGGCTGGCCGGACTCAGCGGATGCTCGGGGCTGGCGCCGTCGTACCGGTAGATGAACACCTTGTCCGCCCCCAGGTCGCTCGCGTACAGGTGACGGCCGTCCGGCGAGAATACCAGCGAGTGCACATGGGCACCGGCCTGGCGCTCAGGGTTGACCTTGCTCGGCGCATGACGCTCCTGCTGGACCACATCCTTGAGCTGGCCATCGCGTCCGACCGGGATTGCCACCAGGCTGCCGCCCGGCTGCGGCTTTACCGCGTAGTTGGCCACGAACAGATAACGCTGGTCATGGCTCAGGCTCGCGTGGGTCGGCTCGTCCCCGCGGCTCGGGGTCTGGTTGAGCGGTGTGATCACACCCTTGTCGTCCAGCTTGAAGGCGCTCGCCTTGCCCTGTCCCTCCCCGCTCTCGTTGACCGCGAACAGCAAGCGCTGGTCGGCCGAGAACACCAGCCATGAAGGATTGACGCTCCTGATCACCTGCAAGGGAGTCTCGTCGATGCGCCCGTGCTCCGTATCGAAGCGGTAGCTGTAGATACCCAGGCTTTCGCCATCGGTGTAGCTACCCACCAGCAGGGTCTCGGCGTATGCGGTCATCGTCAGGGTCATGAGGCTAGCGCTCAGCAGTGTCGTCAGGCGTTTCATCGTCATCCTCTTCGCAGGCGCGCAAGGCACTCACACAGACTAGCCGATGCTCACCGGCCTCATTGCCCAACAGCCACTCATCGCCCTGCGCCACCGCCGCATCCACCTGCGCAGCGCTGAACTGCCAGCGCTTGAGCGCCCGCCCGTCCATGCACTCGATCACAAGGCCGGTGTCGTCAAAGGTGAAGTCGAAGGCGTGCAGGCCGTCGATGAGGAGCATGTCGCAGGATTGCAGGGTTTGAGAAAGGAGCGTCATCAAGGCATACCATCGTGAAAAGGGGCGGCAGTATACCTGTAGGAACGTCTCGGACCGCGATGGTGCGATCCGATTACCGTCCCCGTTAGAGCGTCAGCAACAGCGCAAGATCAATGCGCGAAAATCGACCCGCCCTCCTTGCCCGCCAGCTTCTCCGGCTTGATCAGGAACCGCGCAAGCGCGGGCAGCAGCCACAGTGCGCCGAACATGTTCCACAGGAGCATGAAGGTGAGCATCAGGCCCATGTCGGCCTGGAACTTGATGGCCGAGAAGATCCAGGTGCATACGCCGATCGCCAGGCACAGTCCGGTGAACAGCACGGCTTTGCCCGTGGAGCGCAGGGTCTGGTAGTAGGCTTCCTGGAGGGGCAGACCCGCACGCAGGAAACTTTCGAGTCGACTGTAGATGTAGATGCCGTAGTCAACGCCGATACCGACCCCCAGCGCCACCACGGGCAAGGTGGCAACCTTGACGCCGATGCCCATGAAGGCCATCAGGGCGTTGCCGAGGACCGAGGTGAGCACCAGGGGCAGGACGATGCAAAGAGTCGCGGCGAAGGAGCGGAAGGTGATCATGCACATCACGGCGACGCAGAGGTAGACCAGGATGAGGATGGTCAGCTCGGCCGACTTGATCACCTCGTTGGTGGCGGCCTCGATGCCGGCGTTGCCTGCCGCCATGATGAACTCGAGGCCTTCCTTGTTATGGGTGTCGGCAAAGCCCTGTGCGGCGGCGACGACACGTTCGAGGGTCTCGGCCTTGTGGTCGTTGAGGAACACCAGCACAGGGGCCAATGAGCAGTCGGCGTTGTACAGGCCGTCTGCGCGGGCGATGGAGTTGTTGAGCACGTCCGGGTTGCGCGAGAGGGTTTCCCATTTCAGGTTGCCCTCGTTCATGCCCTTGATCACTTGCTTGGAAACAGTCACCAAGGAAATCGCCGACTGCACGCCGGGGGTGTTTTCCATGGTCCACATCAGCTCGTCGATCGGCGCCAGGGTCGAGTGGATCGAGCAGCTCTCCGCCGGGGTCTTCACCATCACCACCAGCACGTCGGAGCTGGTCGAGTAGTTGCTGATGATGAAGTTGTTGTCCTGGTTGTAGCGCGAATCGGGACGCAGTTCGGGCGCGCCCTGGTCGAGGTCACCAATCTTGAGGTTCTGGCTGTACCAGAGGCCGCCGCCGAACGCCAGGAGCGCCAGCGCGATCGATACCGGCGCGACCCTGGGACTGGCGAAGCCGGACAGGAGGCGCCAGAACGGATGCTCGCGGTTGGCGTCGCGCTTGCTGCGCTCGATGGCTTTCTTGCTGATGCCAACGTAGGAAATGGCTACAGGCAGGAGAATCAGGTTGGTGAAGACGATCACTGCCACACCGATGGAGGCTCCGATGGCCAGCTCGCGGATCACCCCGATGTCGATGATCAGCAGCGTGATAAAGCCCACGGCATCGGCCAGGATGGCGATCATCCCCGGCAGGAACAGCTGCCGGAAGGTACGGCGCGCGGCCGTCAGGGCGTTGTCGGCGTCACTGGACTGCAAGGCGATCCCGTTGATCTTCTGTACCCCGTGGGAAATGCCGATTGCGAAGATCAGAAACGGCACCAGCATCGAGTAGGGATCCAGCCCGAAGCCGACCGCGTGCATCAGCCCCAGTTGCCAGACCACCGCCACCAGGGTGGTAATGAGCACCGCGATGGTGCTGCGCAGGCACCAGGTAAACCAGTAGAGCAGGATCCAGGTGATGACCAGGGCGACGCCGAAGAACAGCGCGACCATCATCAGCCCGTCGATCAGGTCCCCGACCTTCTTCGCGAAGCCAACGATGTGTACCTTCACATTGGGGTTCTGAGCCTGGAACTTGTCGCGGATCTTTTCTTCCAGCTGGTGCGAGAACTGCTGGTAGTCGAGCTTGATCTGCTTGCCCTGGTCCTGGGGGTCGGGGTAGGACTCGAGCAAGGGCACGTCGACGATACTGGACCTGAAGTTGTTGGCGACCAGGCGCCCGACCTGACCAGACTTGAGCACGTTGTCGCGCAGCTCATCGAGGCTGTCGTCCATGCCGTTGTAGGTCTGCGGGATCACCTCGCCGCCGGCGAAGCCCTCTTCGGTCACCTCGGTCCAGCGCACGCTGGGGCTCCACAAGGACTTGAGCCCGGCACGGTCGACGCCCGGAATGTAGAACACCTCGTCATGGATCTGGCGCAGGGTCTCCATGTAGTCCTTGTCGAAGATGTCGCCGTTCACCGCCTCGACCGAGATTCGGACGGTGTTGCCCAGGTTGGCCAGGTCATTGCGGTGCTCGAGCATCTTCTCGATGAACGGATGCTCCAGCGGGATCATCTTTTCGAAGCTGGTGGACGGACGGATCTGCGTGGCTTGCCAGAACAGGAAGATGCTGACCAGGATGCAAATCGCGATGACTGCCGGGCGGTTGTTGAAGATCAGCCGTTCAAGCAATGTAGCCTTGCCCTGGTGGTGGTGCTGCTGCTGGTTCATGTCGAAACTCTCCCGGCCGGTCATGGCTGCACCTCGTCTGCGCCTTTGGCCGAGGCGATATGCACGCCCCCCTGGCCCACCAGCAGCAAGCCGCCGTTGGCCAGCCCGCTGACCCCGGCAAGGGCGATGCGGTCGGCGCGGTTGAAGACCGAGAACGTCTGGCCGTCGTCGTGGCTGCGCAGCACGCTGCCGCCATTGCCGACCAATATCAGGCTGCCATCATCGAGAAGCGTAGCGCTTGCCAGGCCGAATTCGAGCTGGCCGCGCGTGGCCTTGAGCTTGATCGGTTGCCAGCTGTCGCCAAAGTCGGTGGAGCGGAACAGATTGCCGCGCAGACCGAAGGCCAGCAGGGTTTTCGGTTGCGCGGTGCCGATCACACCGAACAGCGAGCCCTCGTAAGGGCCTTGCACCCTCGACCAGGTCTGACCGTTGTCACTGGAGCGATGCATGCTGCCCTGCTCACCAACGATGAACAGCCCGGCGTCCTTTACCAAAGCGATGGCGTTCAGGTGGAGTTGTTCCTCGTTGTCCAGACGTTCGGCCACATCCTGCCAGTGCTGGCCGCCGTCGAGGGTTTCGAGCAAGGCGCCGTAGGCCCCCACGGCGAACCCATGCTGGGGATCGAGAAACGCGATATCGAGCAGAGGGGCTTCACGGGAAAGGTCTTCGAACTGCTGGGTCCAGGTGGCGCCACCATCGACAGTGGCGAGGATCTGGGCATCATGACCGGCGGCCCAGCCGCGCTTGTCATCGATGAAGAACACTGCGGTGAGCAGTTGCCGGGTCGGTACCCGCGCCTGGGTCCAGGTCTTGCCCTGATCGTCGGAGAAGAGAATGTGGCCGCGGTCGCCCACGACAACCAGGCGGGAACCGGCATGGACGACATCGAGCATCAGGGTCTGGCTGGCCTTGGCCGACTCGACCGAATACTGGTCGGCGGCGACAGCGGCGCGGACCGCGGACGTCCATGCTCCCAATGACAATGCCAACAGGACACTTGCCGCCAGAGCCCAGGCGCAGTGCCGGGTGCTCGCCATCGCAGGCTCACTCATGAATTCGGTCCCCGTTTGTATTTTTGTCGTGGGTCGGTCTGTTGCGGGGATCGTATCGGGGATGTTGGCGGGGGGACAATCGCAGGGACGTTACGTTTTGTTAAGCGGCGTTGATCGAGTCCATGGGTAGAAGTCGCGCCCTGCCCTACACCTCCATCACCAGCGCTCAAGCTGATCAAGTGCGTAGCCGGTTATAGTGGCTCTGGTCGATGCAGCGCGAATCCCTGGCCGTAATCAACGCCTATTTCTCGCAGGATGGGCAGTAACTCTGGAAACTCGACCGACTCGGCCACCGTGAGGATATTCATCGCACGCGCGACTTTCACAACGGCTTCAACAATGACGGCGCCTGCCGGGTGGGACAGAATTCCTTTGATGAACTCGCCGTCTATTTTTATGTACTGGACGGGAAGTTGTTGAAGATAGGAAAAGGAAGACATTCCACTGCCAAAGTCGTCCAACGCAAAGCTGAACCCCTGCTCGACTAACTGTCGGATGACTTGGGCCGTGTGTGCCAGGCTCCATATGGCCGCTGTTTCTGTCACTTCGAAGCACACTTGGCCAGGATGCACGTCACCATGGGCCGTTAGCATGCCGCTGATGTATTCACAGAAGCCTGGAGCACTTAAGGTAACGCCCGACACATTAATGAAATAGCGATTTCTGGCCCGTTGGTGTGCCGACATGCTCTGAAGCTTCGAGAAAGCTTTTCGAATAATATGACGATCCAGTTCGTCGATGAGCCCAAAGCGCTCGGCTGGGGGAATAAACGATCCAGGATAGATTAAATTACCTTGGGTATCTACGAGGCGGGCTAGAACTTCGCGACACTCGACACCCTCCTGCAGAGCCATCATTGGAATGATTTTCTGCCCATGCAGTACGACTCGATCCTCCCTGATGCAATCCTTGATATGGCCGACCCAGTCCATGTCACGCTGCCGTTCAGTGATTTCCACATCGCTAGCGTGGCTGATCTGGACACGATTGCGACCCTTTTCCTTGGCTAGAAAGCAAGCGAGATCGGCTAGATTCAATGCCTGACCAAATGGAAGCGCCTGGTGATTACCAAACTCCACAAGACCGATGCTCAAGGTCACATTATGGCGGCGCTCGTTCCAGAAAAAAGGGATCTCGGCAATTTTTCGGCACAGCGCTTGCGCCACCTCTAGAGCATCCTTCTCAGAGCAGTCACGCAAGATCAGAGCGAACTCGTCGCCTCCCAAGCGCGCCAGTAGGTCAAGGTTCCTGACATGATGCTTCAAAATTCCAGCCACTTGCCGCAACAAGGCATCACCCGCGGTATGGCCACCGCGATCATTTATGATCTTGAAATGGTCAAGGTCCATGTACAGCAAGGCATGGGGGCCAGAAAGCCCTTCCAGTTCATGGCTTTTGTTAGCAAACTCTCGGCGGTTGTACAATCCCGTTAATGAGTCGTGAGCGGCTTGGTAAGAAACTTCCTGCGCAAGTTCATAGGCTTCAGTGACATCATGGCCTTGAACGAAAATGCCTGAAATCTGGTCGTGAGCATCTCGAATAGGTTGATAAATCAGGTCGATATAGCACTGCTCTAGTGGCCCGCCCACTACGCATTGTAATTGAATAGGCAAAGCACGCCCTATGAAGATTTCGCCCGTAACAAAAACTTGGTCGAGCTTGTCCAGATAGCCCTGCTCGACGATTTCAGGGAGAACGTCAGATAGCACGCTGCCCAGAATCTCACGGTGACCAATAAGCTGGTAGTAAGCGTCGTTAGCCAACTCAAAGATGTGCTGCGGGCCACGCAGTACACAAATGAACCCAGGCGTCTGCTGAAAAAGTAGGCGTAGGTATTCATTTTCGTCATTTCGATTCGTTTGAGCGCTCATAAGGCCTATTGCTCTAAAATACTTGAAAGTTCGCTTCGGCAGCCGCACCCCGCGTTGGCTACTTCACTTTAACGGTGCGTGTGCTGAATCTCCACAGATATCCTCTGATTACAGTGTGCCAGGCGGCGCGCCGGGCGAACTGATCAACTTGGAAAAGGCGGTGTGCCCTCGGAAACCGCCAATAAAGGCGGCTTTTTGGCAATTGCAGGGACACCCGCCAACCTCAAGCCAGGCTCTTGCTCACCACCTCGTACACATCACTCGACAACGCCCCTGACGCCAGAATCCGCTCCAGCTCGCCTTTCATCAAGGCCTGACGCGCGTCGTCATACTTGCGCCAGCGCGTCAACGGCGCCAGTTGGCGCGAAGCGATCTGCGGGTTCAATGCATTGAGCTCGATCACCAGGTCGGCCAGGAAGCGATAGCCCGAGCCATCCGCTGCATGGAAGTTGACCAGGTTCTGCCCGGCGAACGCACCCACCAGCGCGCGCACCTTGTTGGGGTTCTTCAGGGTGAAGGCGGGATGCTGCATCAATGCCTTGACCCGTGCCAGACCACCCGGCAGGGAGCTTGCGGCCTGCACGCTGAACCACTGGTCCATGACCAGCGGGTTGTCCTTGAAGTGCTCGGCAAAGCTCTCGAGGGCCGTGGCACGCTCGGCCTCGAACGGCGAATTCACCAGCACCGCGAGGGCAGTCAGGCGTTCGGTCATGTTGTCGCAGTGTTCGAACTGCTCCAGGGTCGCGGCCAGTACCTGCGGCTTGGCGCTGAGCATGAGGTACGACAGGGCGATGTTCTGCAGGCTGCGGCGGGCGAAATGCTCGGCCGCGGCGACGTAGGCGGTGGCGCGCGACTGCTCGCGGTTGGCCTGGTAACGGGTCCACAGGGCCTCGAACAGCTGTTCGGCGATCTGCTTGCGGGCGAACTCGCGGGCGGCGTGGATGGCGTCGACGTCGGCAACCTGGCTGATTTCGGTGAGGTAGGCCTCGCCCGGCAGCGAAAGCATCTCGGCGACCATGGCCTGGTCGAGCGACTCGTCACCCAGCACGGTGCCCAGGGCCTGGACCAGGCGTGGGTCGAGCACCAGCTCGGCACCTTGCTGGTACTGGCCGATCAGCTCCTGCAACACTTGCACAGACAATTGCTGGCCCGCTTCCCAGCGATTGAAGCCGTCGCTGTCATGCTGCATGAGGAACATCAGCTGGTCGCGGTCATAGGGGAATGCCAGCTTGACCGGCGCGCTGAAGCCACGCAGCAGCGAAGGCAGCGGCTTGGCGGCGATGCCTTCGAAGATGAAGGTCTGCTCGGCCTCGGTCACTGACAACACGCGGGTGGTGCCATCTGCGGCGGATTCGCCTGAAAGGCGCAGCGGCAGATCGTTGCCCTGGGCGTCGAGCAGGCCCAGCTCGACCGGGATCACGAACGGGAGCTTCTCGACCTTGTCGGGCGTCGGCGGGCAGCTCTGGCGGAAGGTCAGGCTGTAGCGCTGCGCGGCGCTGTCGTAGGACTCGCTGACGTCGAGGCGCGGCGTGCCAGCCTGGCTGTACCAGCGCTTGAACTGGGTCAGGTCGACACCGTTGGCGTCTTCCATCGCCTTGATGAAGTCGTCGCAGGTCACGGCCTGGCCGTCGTGGCGCTCGAAGTAGAGGTCACTGCCCTTGCGGAAGCCCTCCTCGCCCAACAGGGTGCGCACCATGCGGACTACTTCAGAGCCTTTTTCGTACACGGTCAGGGTGTAGAAGTTGGAGATCTCGATAAAGCTGTCCGGACGCACGGCGTGGGCCATGGGACCGGCGTCCTCGGCGAACTGATGGGTGCGCAGGTACGCGACATCCTCGATGCGCTTGACCGTGCGCGAGTTCATGTCGGCGCTGAACTCGGCGTCGCGGAACACCGTGAAGCCTTCCTTGAGCGACAGCTGGAACCAGTCGCGGCAGGTCACGCGATTGCCCGACCAGTTGTGGAAGTATTCGTGGGCGACCACGGCTTCGACGCGCTGGTGTGCGGCATCGGTGGCGGTTTCGGCGCGGGCCAGCACACAGCTGGAGTTGAAGATGTTCAGGCCCTTGTTTTCCATGGCGCCCATGTTGAAGTCGTTGACCGCGACGATCATGAAGATGTCGAGGTCGTACTCACGGCCGTAGACTTCCTCGTCCCAGCGCATGGACTTCTTCAGGCTGACCATGGCGTGGGCGCACTTGTCGATGTTCTCGGGCTCGACGTAGATGCGCAGGGTCACGTCGCGGCCAGACTGGCGGGTGAAGGTGTCTTCGACGCACCAGAGGTCGCCGGCCACCAGGGCGAACAGGTAGGCGGGCTTCACGAACGGGTCTTCCCAGGTGGCCCAGTGACGGCCGTCTTCCTGGGGACCGCTGCCGATCGGGTTGCCGTTGGACAGCAGCACCGGGTAGCGATGCTGTTCAGCGATCACCGTGGTGGTGAAGGTGCTCATCACGTCCGGGCGGTCGAGGTAGTAGGTGATCTTGCGGAAGCCCTCGGCCTCGCACTGGGTGCAGTACATGCTGCCGGACTTGTACAAGCCCTCCAGGGCAGTGTTGGTCTCGGGGTGGATCTTCACGGTGGTGTCGAGGGTGAAGCGCTCGGCCTTGGGCTGCAAGGTCAGGCTGTCATCGTCGAGCTGGTAGTCGGTGGCCGCCAGGGACTGGTCGTCGAGCTGCACGCTGACCAGCTCCAGCTGCTGGCCGTCGAGCACCAGCGGCGGCAAGCCAGCGCCACGTGCAGGGTTGCGGCGCATGACCAGTTGCGCATGGACCAGGCTGTGGTCCTCGAACAATTCGAAGGTCAGGTGCGTCTCGTCGATCAGGTACTCGGGCGCCTGGTAGTCCTTGAGGTAGATCACTTGCGGTTGTTCGGTGCGCATGTGGCGGTCCTTTTACTGATGCACGGCCAACTGGTAGGCCGTGTACTTGCGAATGTTGATCACGCCGGTGTCGAAGATCAGGTATTGGCCCTTGATGCCCAGCAGCGTGCCTTCGACCACGGGGGTCTTGTCCAGGTTGAGGCTGACGATCTTGGTCGGATAGGCCTCGACCGGGTAGCGCATCTCGACCACCTCGGCGTCAGGCAGCGGCTGGATGGCCTGCAGACCAAAGCGCTCCTGCAAGGCACGGATGCCTTCGGCGCAGGCATCGAAGATCTGCTCGCGCACTGCTACCAGGTCGAGCACTTCGGCATCGCCCTTGAGCAGCGTGCGCCAGTTGGTGCGGTCGGGCACCTGGCTGCGCAGCACGTCTTCGACCAGGCCCGACTGCTGCCGGGTGGCGACGCGCATGATCGGCAAGGCCTGGCTGGCGCCCTGGTCGAGCCAGCGGGTGGGCAGCTGGGTGGCGCGGGTGATGCCTACCTTGATCCCGGACGAGTTGGCCAGGTACACCACATGGTCGGTCATGCAGAACTGCTCGCCCCACGACGGGTCACGGCAGGTGCCGTGCTCATAGTGGCAGCGCTCCGGCGCCATGATGCAGAGATCGCACTGGGCCAGCTTGGTCATGCACGGGTAGCAATAGCCCTGGCTGAAACTGGTCTTGGTGCGCTTGCCGCAATGAGTGCAGTGAATGGCACCGAGGTACTCGAGGCGCAGCGACTTGCCGATCAACGGATTGACCGGCACCTGTTCATCGCCCAGGCGAAAACTGTACTGCACGAACGGTGCTTCAAGACGCACCGACATCTTGCTCAGAGAGCCACGAGCGAGTTCGATCAATGCACTGAGTCCGACTTGAACAGGATGTTCTCGATGGGCGTCGACTTGGACGCACATTCCTGGGCATTCATGTAGCCGGTGCGCTGGTCTTCGGGCAGGTTCTGCATCTCCCAGGCGATCACGGCCTGCAGCGAGAGCTCTTTCTGCTCGGTGGTCAGCCTGCGGCCGTCGGACCATTTGCCGAGCTCCACCGCCGTTTTCAGGCTCTGGTAGATCTCCGGGGTAATGTTTTCGATCATTTGCGCAAAAGTGGACATAGTGTCTCCAGAATTCAAGCCGACAGTTTACGCCGGGCCAGCGCCCCGCCCAAGAGCCCGCTGAGGCATCCGATCAACAACCCGCCGACATGCGCGGCATTGGCGATCTGGCCAAAACCGAGCAGGCTGATCAAACCAGACATGCACACCACCAGCCAGACGAGCATCATCACCAGTACCCCGCGCGGCAGGCGGAACAACGGATGCGGTGCCAGCCACTGGTAGAGCCAGACGTGCCCGAGCAGACCGTAGAGCACGCCCGACAGGCCGCCGAACAGGCTCGGACCGCCTGCAAGGTCCTGCGCCACGTTCGATACGAGGCTGAACAGCAAGGTCAGCGACGCCAGCACCCACGGGCCCTGGCGCTGCTCGATGCGCCGCCCGAGCTCCCAATACCAGAGCCCGTTCATGGCCAGGTGGAGCACGCCGAAGTGCACCAGCATGGGCGACACCAGCCGCCACCATTGGCCCTGGGCCAGGCTGTCGGCCAGCGGAGTGAAGTACAGGTAGTCGCCCTGCACGCGAAAGTCGAGAAAGGTCAGCCAGCTCAGGCTCGCGAGGTTTTCACCCAGGCCCGTCACGGCGGCTACCACCAGGCACGCCAGCAACACCGCCGCGGTCACCTTGCCCGAGCGCAGCTGCTCGCCGAACGAGGGCCTGGCCGGGATGACGGACGCATCCTCGGCGGGCAACTCCAGCTCGGCGTTGCCCTCGGGAAAACGCTGGTACAGCTGCAGGACGTCGTCGGCCAGGCCCTCGGCGACCCAGAGCACTTGCTCCTCGCCTTCCTCGCTGACCCGGTGCGGCACCTGCAGGCGGCGCAGCAGGCCGACGAAACCGCTCAGGTCGACCGCCAGTGGCAGTCGCATCACTTCAATCACGTTCATTGGCTGACCTGCGGGCG
The DNA here is from genome assembly GCF_056312565.1 of Pseudomonas sp. JE3303. Classification (NCBI taxonomy): domain Bacteria; kingdom Pseudomonadati; phylum Pseudomonadota; class Gammaproteobacteria; order Pseudomonadales; family Pseudomonadaceae; genus Pseudomonas; species Pseudomonas sp. JE3303. The sequence goes on along the minus strand of NZ_JBWGIF010000008.1, from coordinate 95,868 downwards.
TTCGACATCGACCCAGACGAACTTGTGCGGGTCGATGCGGGTTTCATCATCCAGTCGATAGGCGACCAGTTTTCCATACAGCACCGCACTGTAGTCCAGGCAGGCCAGGTTGGTGCGAATCGGCGTCGGCCGCCCGCTGCGCCAGTAATGGCCTACAAACAGCAGCGGTTCGCCCTCTGCGTAGCGCAGCAAGGCGTTTTTCTCGGTATGACTGAGCAGCGTGCTGGCGACCGTGTCCGGCAGAGCGTCGGGCTGGAAGACAATGTCGCCGTAGGTCTGCGGGTCTTCCTCCCAGAACTTGGTGCGGAAGAACGCGCGGGTCAGGCCATCGCCGCCGGTCAGGGTCAGTCCATCGGGCAGGCGCATGTCGGTGCCGCGCAACAGGCGGTTGCACACGGTGGACGCAAAGCTGCCGGACACCGACGACGCCTGGACGAAGTGCGCATCGATCCGGCCATCGGGGTGCTGCTGGCGCAACTGCCCGATCAGTTCCGGGTCCCAGCAGGCGTGCACCAGACGAAAACGCCCGGCGTCGACGAACAGCGGCAGCTCGTAGAACCATTCCAGGAAGTCGTGCCAGTCGGCGGGATGCTGGGCGAACTGCTCGAGGGTTTCATCGATAAGCCGGGCATGGCGCGGCGTGTGCTCGCGCACATGGGTCTTGCCGCTGCCGGGCAGCGCGGGGGTGGTCCAGGCCAGCGCGTTGTATTCGTGGTTGCCCATGATGCAGTGGGCCTGCCCGGCCTCGACCATGTCGTGAACGATGTGCAGCGCCTCGCGAATGCGCGGGCCGCGGTCGATGATGTCGCCCAGGAACAGCGCCTGGCGCCGCGGGTGACGCCAGACGCCGGCCTGGCGCTTGTAGCCCAGGGCGTCGAGCAGGCGTTCGAGGGTCAGGGCACAGCCATGTACGTCACCGATGATGTCGAAACTGCGCGCCGGATCGATCATCAGTCGCCTCCACCGCCCAGACGACTGCCCCAGCCGAGCTTGGTGCGGCAGACTTCGTAGTAGTTGTGGTCCAGCGGGTGGATCAGGCGCAACTTCTGCGGCTTCTTGTTCACCGTGATGGTGTCGCCCGGCGCGCAGGTGAAGTGGTTCTGGCCGTCACACGACACCTGCGGGTAGATCTGCAAGTCCTGGGACACGACGATCTTCAGCTCGCTGTTGCCATCCACCACGATCGGCCGGCCCGACAGTGTGTGCGGGTACATGGGCACGATAACGATGGCATCGAGCTTGGGGTGCATGATCGGGCCGCCGGCCGACAGCGCGTAGGCGGTGGAACCGGTCGGGGTGGCGACGATCAGGCCGTCGGCCTTCTGGCTGCAGACGAACTGGCCGTCGATGTAGATCTCGAACTCGATCATGCGCGTCGACTTGCCAGGGTGCAGCACCACGTCGTTGAGCGCATCGCCCTGGCCGATCGCCTCGCCATGGCGGCGCACCTCGGCCTGGAGCAGGAAGCGGTTCTCGACCAGGTAGTGGCCATCGAGCACTTCGGCGACCTTGACCTCGAGCTCGTCAGGACGGATGTCGGTGAGAAAGCCCAGGCTGCCGCGGTTGATGCCCAGCACCGGCGTATTGTGCCGCGCCAGCGCGCGGGCGGCGCCGAGCAGGCTGCCGTCGCCGCCGACCACGATCACCAGGTCGCACACCTCGCCCAGCAGCTTGCGCGTCGATGTCTGCAGGCCGTGGCCAGGCAGGACTTCGGCGATGGTGTCCTCGAGAATCACGTGCAGGTGGCGCTGCAGGAGGAACTTCTTCAGCCGGCGAATGGTGTCGAGCACCTGGGAGCTGCCTAGGCGTCCGATGATACCGATATTGCGAAATTGCTCCATGGGACTCCTGCAAGCCTTTGCGACGGGTGAAAAAGGCGCGTGGCGCCCAGAGAACCAGATTATGGGCGAAAGGGCCGGTTAGCGGCAAACCGGCGAAAGCGCTGAAGGCCGTGCCGACAACGGCTATGCTCGCTGCATGAGCCCCTTTGCCGAACTTTCCCAGCTGCCGCGCCTGCTGCGCCAGGCGCCGGTGCGCGACCTCGCCTGGGTGATACTGGCGCCGCCGATGCTGCAGCAGACGCCCTGGCCGCAACGTCACCCCTTGGCGGGCAGTGACTGGGTGACCGACCCTGGACGCCTGCGTGACTGGCTGCAAGCACTGGACCGCGATAGCGAGGCCCTGCGCCAGTGGCTGGCCGGCATCACCAGCCACCGCCTGGGGCTGTACTACGAGCGGCTGTGGCAGTTCGCCCTGCAACAGGCGCCGGGCGTCCAGCTGCTGGCCGCCAACCTGCCGATCCGCAACGGCGGGCACACCCTGGGCGAGCTCGATATCCTGATGCGCGATGGCGAGGGCGTGCATCACCTTGAGCTAGCGGTGAAATTCTACCTGGGCCCGTCCGCTGGCGATGGCATGGACGCCGGCAACTGGCTCGGCCCAGGCTGCCACGACCGGCTGGGGCTGAAGCTGGCGCACCTTGCCGGACACCAGCTGCCGATCTCGGCGCGCCTCGAGGGCCGGCAGGCCCTGGCGGGACTGAATATCGACGCAGCCCACGCGCACCTGTGGCTGGGCGGATACCTGTTCTATCCCTGGGCCGGGCCAGCGCAACCGCCCACGGGCGCCAGCCCGGAGCATTTGCGCGGACGCTGGCTGCACCGTCGTGACTGGGAGGCCTGCCGCGCCCGGGCCAGGTCCGCTCACTGGGAGCCCCTGCCCCGCCACGCCTGGCTTGCGCCGGCGCGGGTTTGCGCCGCGGACCGGTGGTCGGGGGCGCAGCTCGATGAACACATCCAGGCACTGCCAGAGGACTTCAGGGCGCAGTTGCTGGTGCGCCTGGAGGAGCAGCCCGACGGTGACTGGCAGGAAGCGGAGCGGATGTTTCTGGTCGCCGACAGCTGGCCAACGCCGTAGTCAACGCGGCGCCGGGTACCCCCTTCGCCCTTGCAGACCGCCGGTGTGCACAAAGATCAGCCGCGTGCCTGGGCGGAACGCGCCCGCCTCGACCTGGTCCCGCAGGGCCAGCAAGGCCTTGCCGGTATACACCGGCTCCAGCGGCACGCCCGTGAGCGACTCGCTCTGCTCGATGAACGCCAGCAAGCGGGCATCGGCCTTGGCGAAAGCGCCCAGGCTGGCGTCATGCAGGCGGTAGCCGCTCTCCCCTGCCAGCGCGCGGACGCTCTCCTCGACGCCATGCCCGGGCGGCACCGCGCAAGCGCCGTGCACTTCATGGGCGCCCGCTTCTGCCTGGACCAGCCCCGCCAGCGTGGTGCCGGTACCGGCGGCGAGCCACCAGGCGTCATAATCCGCCCAACCCAGCGCCGCCAGTTGCGCACGCGCCTGTTCGACGATCAGTGCACACCCCTGCATCCCCGCCGCCCCGCCGCCGCCCTCGGGAATGCAGTGCCATCCCGGGTAGCGGTTCTGCCAAGGCACCCAGAAATCCGGCTGATGCCGCGCCCGGTAGCCGCCATAGCCCAGCCAGTGCAGTTGCATGCCCAAGGCGCGCAAGTCCCGCACGGTCGGCGTGTCCTGTTCCTGCCCGCGCAGCAGCCCGGCGGTGGCAAAGCCGAAGCGTTTGCCCGCCGCCGCCAGGGCATGCAGGTGATTGGAATGATTGCCGCCCAGGCTGATCAGCCCCGGCGCGCCGGCATCAACCGCCTGGCGCAGGTGTTCGCGCAACTTGAACCATTTGTTTCCGGTGATCAGCGGGTCGATCAGGTCCAGGCGCAACACGCCCGCCTCGACCCCAGCCGTTTCCAGCCAGGGCACGGTCATCTTGTGCAAGGGTGCCTGGGGCAGGTCGAGAAAAGCGTGGGACATCAGAGCTCGGCCGCCAACCGTGAGCCTTGGTTGATCGCTCTCTTCGCATCCAGCTCCGCGGCCACATCGGCGCCGCCGATCAGGTGCACCGACTGCCCGGCGGCGAGCAGGCCTTCATGCAGCTCCCGCAAAGGATCCTGCCCGGCGCAGATGACTACGTTGTCCACCGGCAGCAGTTGCGGTTCACCCTCGGCAATACGGATATGCAAACCATCGTCATCGATGCGCAGGTACTCGACGCTGTTGAGCATCTGCACCTGCTTGTTCTTCAAACCCGTGCGGTGGATCCAGCCGGTGGTCTTGCCCAGTCCGTCGCCGACCTTGGAGGCCTTGCGCTGCAGCAAGAACACCTGGCGAGCCGGGGCATGGGGCTCGGCGTGCATGCCAGCGACACCGCCGCGCGCCTCGAGCCGTGAGTCGATGCCCCATTCTTTCCAGAAGGCCTCTCGGTCCAGGCTGGTGGCGACGCCCTGGTGCACCAGGTACTCGGATACATCGAAGCCGATGCCGCCCGCGCCGATCACTGCGACTGTCTTGCCAACCGGTTTGCGCTCGAGCAGCACATCCAGGTAGCTGAGCACCTTGGGGTGCTCGATCCCCGGGATGGGCGGAGTGCGAGGGCTGATGCCGGTCGCCAGGATGATTTCGTCAAAGCGCCCCTCGACCAGCTGCTCGACGCTCACCCGGGTGTCCAGGCAAAGCTCGACACCGGTCACCTGCAGCTTGCGCTTGAAGTAGCGCAGGGTTTCGTAGAATTCCTCTTTGCCCGGCACGCGCTTGGCCACGTTGAACTGGCCGCCGATTTCGCTGGCGCTGTCGAACAGCGTCACCTGATGCCCGCGCTGGGCGGCGACACTGGCCGCGGCCAGGCCGGCAGGCCCTGCGCCCACTACGGCGATGCGCCTGGCCTGGGTGACCGGCAGGTAATTGAGTTCGGTCTCGTGGCAAGCACGCGGGTTGACCAGGCAGCTGGTCAGCTTGCCGCCGAAGGTATGGTCCAGGCATGCCTGGTTGCAGCCGATGCAGGTATTGATCAGGTCCGACTGGCCTGCGGCGGCCTTGATGACGAAATCGGCATCGGCCAGGAACGGCCGGGCCATCGACACCATGTCGGCGTCGCCCTCGGCCAGCACGGCCTCGGCCACCTCGGGGGTGTTGATGCGGTTGGTGGTGATCAACGGGATACCCACCGAGCCCCGCAGCTTGGCCGTGACTTTGGTGAACGCCGCACGCGGCACCTTGGTGGCGATGGTCGGGATACGCGCCTCGTGCCAGCCGATGCCGGTGTTGATCAGGGTGGCGCCGGCCCGCTCGATGGCCTGGGCCAGTTGCACGATCTCTTCCCAGATGCTGCCACCCTCGATCAGGTCGAGCATGGACAGGCGGAAGATGATGATGAAGTCCCGGCCAACCGCCTCACGCACCCGAGTGACGATATCCACCGCCAGGCGCATGCGGTTCTCGAAGCTGCCGCCCCAGCGGTCGGTGCGGTGGTTGGTATGGGCGGCCAGGAACTGATTGATGAAATAGCCTTCCGACCCCATGATTTCCACGCCATCGTAGCCAGCCTGCTGGGCGAGCCGCGCGCAGGTGACGAAGTCGGCGATCTGCTTCTCGATGCCTGCTTCGTCCAGTTCCTTGGGCTTGAACGGGTTGATCGGCGCCTGGATCGCGCTCGGCGCAACCTGGCGAGGACTGTAGGCGTAGCGGCCAGCGTGGAGGATCTGCAGGCAGATCTTGCCGCCCGCGGCGTGTACCGCCTCGGTGACGATACGGTGTTTATCGGCTTCCTCCATCGTCGTCAGCTTTGCGGCGCCTGAGTACACACCGCCCTCATCGTTGGGCGCGATGCCGCCGGTCACCATCAGCCCTACCCCGCCACGCGCGCGCTCGGCGAAGTAGATCGCCATGCGCTCGAAGCCGCCGGGGCGTTCCTCCAAGCCTGTGTGCATCGAGCCCATCAGTGTGCGGTTGCGCAAAATGGTGAAACCCAGGTCGAGCGGGGCCAGCAGGTGTGGGTAAGGGGCGGCGGCCATAGGGTCTCCAGGGCAGGCGTGATCACGGTGGTGCGGGCTGCCTCAGCGGGTGCCCGTCGTTCATATGGGAGTGACATTAGACGGGTGTTCGCAAGCGCTCAATGACTGAAAGTGACAGATTATTGATCATGGTGAGCAGACGCCCAGTCACTTGCCACTTGACGAATCTTCCTACATGGTATTACCTGAAACCGGTTTCAGAGAAAACCTAGCCAATAATTCCAACAAAGGTTCAGGCCGTGTCGTCTTCCATTCAAGCCGCCCTCCCCCGGGTCACCATCCAGGATGTCGCCAAGCACGCCGGCGTCTCCAAGGCCAGCGTCTCGCGCTTCATTGGCGAGGATCGGGGCCTTCTGTCCGAACTGATCGCGGGGCGGATCGAGAAGGCCATCGACGACCTGGGCTATCGCCCCAACCAGATGGCCCGCGGCCTCAAGCGTGGCCGTACGCGGTTGATCGGCATGCTGGTGGCCGATATCCGCAACCCGTACTCGGTCGCCGTGATGCACGGGGTGGAAACCGCCTGCCGGCGTCATGGCTACAGCCTGGTGGTCTGCAACACCGGCCAGGATGACGAGCAGGAGCGCCAGCACCTGGCGGCCCTGCGCTCGTACAATGTCGAAGGCCTGATCTTGAACACCCTGGGGCATCATCCGGACGAACTTCAGGCGCTGCAGCAGGAGCTGCCGCTGGTGCTGATCGACCGCAAGGTGCCTCACCTCCCAAGTGATCTCGTCGGCCTGGACAACAGCGGCGCGGTTTCGCTGGCCCTGGAACACCTGCAGCAGCAGGGTTACCGCGACCTGGCGCTGGTCAGCGAGCCACAGGATGGCAACAGTTCACGCCAGGAGCGCTGCGACGCGTTCACTGCCTTGACAGCGGACCGGCCGGCGATCGCGGGACGCATCCTGCGCACGGGCGACTCGTTCGCCAATGATCTGCTGCACTTTCTGGCCCAGCCTGGTCCTGGCCCCAAGGCGCTGTTCTGCGCCAACGGCACCGCGACGCTCAAGTGCGTCAGGGCCATGCGCGACCTGGATACCGATGTCGGGCTGATTGCCTTGGACGACCTCGACTGGCTGCCCCTGGTGGGCAGCGGGGTCACTGCCCTGGCCCAGCCTACCGAACAGATCGGCGTCACCGCGTTCGAGTGCCTGCTCGAGCGCCTGCGGGGCAATGATGGCCCACCCAAGGTATTCGATTTCCCCTGTCAGTTGATCGTACGCGGCTCTACCCCACCCACCCCATGACCTGTCGGCATCGAACCCGCTTCGATGGCATTCGACCTGTTTTGAAACCGGTTTCAGAGGATAACAACAATGACTCTACACCCCGTCTCGATCAGCCTCTCCAGCTACGGCGCCCAGCTCGTCCGTGAACGTGGCCAGGCGGCCTTTATCCCAGTGCTTGCGCAGGCTGGCGCCCGCCTGATCGAGCTGCGAGAGGAGCTCATGGCCGAACATGAGTACCTTGGTCTGCAGCCGGAAATCACTGACCACGGCCTCGAATGCGTGTACTCCTCGCCGCTGGAATTGTGGCAAGCCGGCCATGCCGAGCCCAGCGCGCACCTGGCCATTGCCCTGCAGCGCGCCAGCACCTGCGGTGCCAAATGGCTGAAAGTTTCCCTCGGGTTCTTCCATCCAGGCTGTGACCTGCAGTCGCTGGCCGACGCGCTGGATAATCAGCCCGTGCGCGTGCTGGTGGAAAACGACCAGACCGTCCAGGGTGGCAAGATCGATGCCCTCGAGCAATTCCTGACCTTGGCTCGGCAACAGGGGATACCGGTAGGCATGACCTTCGATATCGGTAACTGGCAATGGCAGGCGCAATCGGCCTTCGAGGCCGCTCAGCGTCTCGGCCGCTTCGTCGAATACCTGCACTGCAAGGCCGTCGCGCGCAGTGCCAGCGGCAAGCTGGTTGCCGTTACCCCTTCTGCCAGCGACCTGGAAGCCTGGCAGACTCTGCTCGCCTGCTTCCCCCGGGGCCTGGCCAGGGCTGTCGAATACCCTCTGCAAGGCGACGACCTGCTCGCCATCACCCGCGCCGAAGTGCTGAAACTCGCGCAGCTGGACGTGGCAGAGCAGGAGGTGGCCCATGGCTGACATCCTGTGTTTTGGCGAAACCATGGCCATGCTGGTCGCCGAGCAATGCGGCGATCTCGACCAGGTAACACACTTTCACCGGCGCATTGCCGGTGCCGACAGCAACGTCGCCATCGGCCTTGCCCGCCTGGGGTTCGACGTCACCTGGCTGAGCCGGGTCGGCAATGACTCGCTGGGCCGCTTCGTGCTGCAAAGCCTGCGTGGCGAAGGCCTGGACTGCCGGCATGTGGCGGTCGACCCATTGCGACCGACCGGCTTCCAGTTCAAGGGCCGTACCGATGACGGCAGCGATCCGGAAGTGGAGTATTACCGCCGGGGCTCGGCGGCCAGCCAATTGAGCATCGCCGACCTGCCAGAGCGCCAGCCGCTGCCGCGCCACCTGCACGTCACGGGCATCCCACCAGCGCTGTCGGCCGCCACCTGCGAGCTGGCCGACCACCTGCTGGTGCGCCAGCGCCAGGCAGGTGGCAGCAGCTCGTTCGACCCCAACCTGCGCCCGCGGCTATGGACCAGCGAGCGGCAGATGATCGAGACCCTCAATCACCTGGCCAGCCGCGCCGACTGGGTGCTGCCGGGATTGGCGGAGGGCAGCCTGCTGACCGGCTTCGAGACGCCGCAGGACATCGCTGCCTTCTACCTCGACCTCGGTGCCAAGGCGGTCGCGATCAAGCTCGGCGCCGCAGGTGCCTACTACCGCACCGCCGAAGACCAATCCTTTGTTGCCGCTCAACCGGTGGCCAAGGTAATCGACACCGTCGGCGCCGGCGATGGTTTCGCCGTGGGCCTGATCAGCGCGCTGCTCGAACAGCAGTCGCTGCTTGAGGCCGTGAAACGCGGCAACTGGATCGGCAGCCGCGCGGTGCAGAGCCGGGGCGACATGGAAGGCCTGCCACGACGCAGCGAATTGGCCGTGACCGCCTGAACACCCTATTGCTGATGTTACCTGTCGCGACAACAACAAGATGCCAGGAGCAAGACCATGCAAACAGTCAAACTCGCCACCCGCCGCTGGTGGTACATCATGCCTATCGTCTTCATCACCTATAGCCTGGCGTATCTGGACCGGGCCAACTATGGCTTCGCCGCGGCCTCCGGCATGGCCGCCGACCTTGCCATTACCCCGGGCCTTTCGTCGCTGCTTGGTGCGCTGTTCTTCCTCGGCTACTTCTTTTTCCAGGTGCCAGGTGCGATCTATGCCCAACGCCAGAGCGTGAAGAAGCTGATCTTCGTCAGCCTGATCCTCTGGGGCAGCCTGGCCACGTTGACCGGAGTCGTTTCCAATGCTTACTGGCTGATCGCTATCCGCTTCATGCTCGGGGTGGTCGAGGCGGCAGTGATGCCAGCGATGCTGGTGTACCTCTGCCACTGGTTCACCCGTGCCGAACGCTCACGCGCCAACACCTTCCTGATCCTCGGCAACCCCGTGACCATGCTGTGGATGTCGGTGGTGTCAGGCTACTTGGTCGAGCACTACAGCTGGCGCTGGATGTTCATCGTCGAAGGGCTGCCCGCCGTGCTCTGGGCGTTTATCTGGTGGCGCCTGGCCGACGATCGTCCAGCCGATGCCAAGTGGCTCAGCACACAGGAAAAACAGGACTTGCAAGAGGCGCTGGACGCCGAGCAGGTCGGCATCAAGCCGGTGAAAAACTACGCCGACGCCTTCCGCTCGGGCAAGGTGCTGATCCTTTCGGCGCAGTTCTTCTGCTGGAGCATCGGCGTCTATGGGTTCGTGCTGTGGCTGCCCTCGATCCTCAAGCAAGGCCTGCAGATGAACATGGTCGAGGCCGGCTGGCTGTCGGCGCTGCCCTACCTTGCGGCCGTGCTGGCGATGCTCGCAGTGTCCTGGGGCTCGGACCGCATACAGCGGCGCAAGCGCTTCGTCTGGCCCGCGCTGCTCCTGGGTTCACTGGCCTTCTATGGCTCCTATGCGCTGGGCGGCGAGCACTTCTGGTTGTCCTATGCCCTGCTGGTGCTGGCAGGAGGCTGCATGTACGCCCCGTACGGCCCCTTCTTCGCGATCATCCCCGAGATCCTGCCGGCCAACGTCGCGGGCGGCGCCATGGCAATGATCAACAGCATGGGCGCACTGGGCTCGTTCATCGGCTCCTACCTGGTCGGCTACCTGAACAGCGCCACGGGCACACCGGATGCGTCCTTCCTGCTGATGAGCGGGTCCCTGCTGGTGTCCGCCGTGCTCACCCTGTGCCTGACTCCAGGCGACACCGACCGGCGCAAAGCACCGCTAGCCCGCCCGCAACCGGCTCACCCTTGAAGCGAGATTCTGTATGAAAAAGCACGTTGTCCTGTACAAGAGCCTATCCCCAGAGCTGCGAGAACGCCTGAGCGAGCACGCCGACATCACCGAGATCACGCAACTGGGCAGCGACGGCCTGGCGCGCCTGCGCGACGCCCTGCCCCAGGCCCACGGCCTGCTCGGCGCCAGCCTCAAGCTGGATGCCGGGCTGCTGGACCTGGCACCCCGGCTGGAAGCGGTGGCCAGCGTGTCGGTGGGCATCGACAATTACGACCTCGAGTACCTGAACAGCCGCGCGATCCTGCTAAGCAACACCCCCGATGTGCTGACCGAGACCACCGCCGACACCGGCTTCGCGCTGATCCTCGCCACGGCCCGGCGGGTGGTCGAACTGGCCAACGTGGTGCGCGCAGGCCAGTGGACGCGCAATATCGGCCCCGCGCAGTTTGGCACCGATGTACATGGCAAGACGCTGGGTATCATCGGCATGGGCAGGATTGGCGAGGCACTGGCGCAGCGCGGGCATTTCGGCTTCGGCATGCCGGTGGTCTACCACAGCCGCAGTCCAAAGCCCGAGGTCGATGCCCGCTTCAACGCCCGTCACGTCAGTCTTGCGCAGTTGCTGGAACAGTCGGACTTCGTCTGCATGACGCTGCCGCTGACGGCGGCGACCGAGCGCATGATCGGCGCACGCGAGTTCACGCTGATGAAGCCAAGCGCCATCTTCATCAATATTGCGCGGGGGAAAGTGGTCGATGAGGCGGCGCTGACCGCCGCCCTGCAAAACGGCCAGTTGCACGCCGCAGGCCTGGATGTCTTCGAAAAGGAGCCGCTGTCGCCCGATTCAGCGTTGCTGCGGCTGGATAACGTGGTGGCTACGCCACATATCGGCTCGGCCACCGTGGAGACCCGCGAAGCCATGGCCCGCTGCGCGGTCGACAACCTGATCGAGGCACTGGAAGGCAAGCGGCCGTCCAACCTGGTCAATCCGCAGGCCTGGGTGTCGAGAGGGAGGCAAGATTGACCCCTTTCGGTTTTTGGTGATAAAAGCGGCGGGATTCACCTGTGGGCGGTAAGATCCTGTCATGCGTAAACTTCTTTCAGGCGCTTTCGCGCTGGTGGCCATCGCCGTTCTCTGTGGCTATGGCCTCTGGACCCAAGAGCGCCCCGAGGGCCACTACCTTTCCGACCTGCGGATCGAACTGGCACTCAATGACGGCGAGCCCGGCGAACGGGGCAACCTGCTGGGCATCGAGCCGCAGCTGTTTCCCAGTGACTACCAGAACCTCGAGCGCCTGCACCGCAAGCTCTCGGCCTACCTCGAGCAGGCCCGCGACCAGGGCCTGGTCAACGCCCGCACCGTGGTCATCCTCCCCGAACATATCGGCACCTGGCTGTGGGCGCGCGGCGAAAAGAACGAGCTGTATCAGGTCACACACCGCCGTGAGGCCTGGCAATGGCTCGAGTTGAGCAATCCACTGCGCTACGGGCTGGCCATGCTCGCGGCCACGGGGGATGATCGGCGCGCCGATGCGCACCTGCGCATGAAGGCTGCGCAGATGGCCGCCGACTACCAACGGCTGTTCGGCGGCCTGGCGAAGGAGTTTGGCGTGACCCTGGTAGCCGGGTCCATCGTGTTGCCCGCCCCCTACGTCGAAGCGGGCGTGCTGCGCACCGGCGCGGGCCCGCTGTTCAACAGCAGCCTGGTGTTCGGCCGCGACGGCGCCCCGCTCGGGCAGCCCCAGCGCCAACAGTATCCGGACAGCGAAGTGCGCAGGTACATCCAGGGCGGACACGAACAACCCCTGCAGACCGTGCAGACTCCAGCCGGGCGCCTGGGCGTGCTGGTCGGGAGCGACAGCTGGTACCCTGAAAACTACCGCACCCTGGCTGCGCAGTCGGCGCAATTGATCGCCAACCCGGTGTTTCTCAGTGGCAAGGACAGCTGGGAGATGCCCTGGCGCGGCAACCGGCATCAACCGCTCGCCGCCAGGCTGGCGTTGCGCCAGGGCCAGGCCAGCGAGCGTACTGCCTGGCAGCGGCTGACCCTCGCCGCGAGCGGCCACTACGCCACCAGCATGAGCGTGTTCCTGCGTGGGCAGTTCTGGGAGCTGGGCGGCGACGGGCAAGGCTTCGCCAACCGTGCCGGCGAGCATCTTGCCGGCAGCGCCAGTCATGGCGCGCGCCTGCTCAACCTCTGGTTGTAACGCTATGCCAAGGCCACGGGTGCGTCTGGGCGAGCTGTCGGTAGGATTCGTCCAGCCTCTGGGTGAGGCCTTGCGCCGCCATGGCCACGATCCCGAGCCGCTGCTGCTGCGCTATGGGCTGGACGCCACGCGCCTGGCCGAGCCGGGTGCGCGGCTGTCGATCCCGCGCTACATGCACCTGGGACACGCCGCCATCGAACTGACCGGTAAGCCCGCGCTGGGGCTGCACATGGGCCACTTCAGCCGTCTGGCGCAGGCGGGGCTTGCCGGCGTGACCGCAGCGCAGGCACCGACGGTTGGCGATGCCGCGCGTACGCTGCTGCGCTTCGAGCCGCTATACGCCGCCAACTACCGGGGCCAGTCGAGCTTTATCGAAGACCGCCAAGGGGCCTGGCTGCGCTTCTATTCCATCAGCCCATACAACACCTACAACCGCTTCGTGGTCGATTCCCTGCTGGCCGGATGGCTGGCGCAGCTGTCGAGCCTGGCGGGCCAGCCGCTGCAGGCCGAGCGCATCGAGATCGAGTTCGACCCTCCCGCGTACGCCGCGCAGTACCAGGCGCTCTGCAGCACGCCGGTACACTTTGCCGCCTCCTCCAACCAACTGCGCCTGAGCCGTGCCAGTCTCGCCCTGCGCAACCCGCAGCATTGCCCGAGCACGTGGCAGCACCTGCTGCAACTGTGCGAGGCGGAGCTGGCCCAGCGCACCCGCATCCGCAGCCTTGGCGAACGTATCACTCACCTGCTCGGCCCGCTGCTCAACGGCGGACGCGAGCCTGACCTGGATGAAGTCGCCCATCATCTGCAATTGCCTGCCTGGACGCTGCGGCGCAAGTTGGCCGAGGAAGGCACCGGGTTTCGCAACCTGCTCAATGACACCCGCCGCGACCTCGCCGAGACGTATATACGGGACACCGGGCTGGCGTTCGGCGAAATCGCCTATCTGCTTGGGTTCGCCTCGGCGGAAGCCTTTCAGCGCGCCTTCAAGCGCTGGACGCAGATGACCCCCGGTGAGTTTCGTCGCCAGCAACGCCTGGCAGGCTGACCCACCGGCCAACATGAACAAATCTTCACACTGGGCTCAATAGCGCTGCCATCAAGGGGCCCGGGGCCTGCCTGGCGTACCGCCGACCGCTGCAGCCTTGAGGCGCGGGGATCGCTTGCGTAGGATCGCGCATCGCCCGCACGCCCCCTCTTCTTCGTCCTGCCCCCAATGGCGGCCTGGCGAAGCCGTTTTCCGCAAGAGTCAGCCCATGCCGCAACCGATCCCCCTGAAAGACCACGCCAAGGAAACACACATGGTGAATCGCCGGCTGGTCGCCTGCGCCCTCTTCGTGCTGGTGGTGGTGGCGATCCTGGTGTGCCGGCTGTACGTGCTGCAGGTGGTGCAGCACGACTATCACTCGGCGGTTTCCGAAAACAACCGGGTTCACGTGCTGCCCATCGCCCCAGGCCGCGGCCTGATCTACGACCGCAATGGCGTGGTCCTGGCCGACAACAAACCGAGCTTCAACCTGACCCTGACCCGCGAACGCACCGGCGGCACGGCCCAGGTGCTGGACCTCCTGGTGCAGGTGCTGGGCCTCGGCGACGAAGAACGCGCAGGCTTCGACAAGGACCTGCGCCGTGGCCGCAAGCCGTTCGAGCCTGTGACCCTGATGTTCGGCCTGACCGAAGAGCAGATCGCCTTGATCGCGGTCAACCAGTTCCGCCTGCCGGGACTGGACGTCGAAGCGCAATTCATCCGTGAATACCCCATGGGCGCTCACTTTGCCCATTCGGTGGGCTATGTCGGGCGCATCAACGAAAAAGAAGCCAAGACGCTCGATTCCACCGAATACCGAGGTACCCAGTCCATCGGCAAGACCGGCGTAGAGCACTTCTACGAGGCACAGTTGCACGGCCACGTGGGCTACGAGGAAGTCGAGACCAATGCGCAGGGCCGCGTCATGCGGGTGCTCCGGCATCAGGACCCGATCCCTGGGCAGGATATCGTCCTGAGCCTGGACTCCAACCTGCAGCTGGCAGCTGAAAAAGCCCTGGGCGATCGCCGGGGCTCGGTGGTCGCGCTGGATCCGGCGAGCGGCGAAGTACTGGCGATGGTCAGCAACCCAAGCTTCGACCCCAACCTGTTCGTCAAGGGCATCAGCTTCAAGCAGTACGCCGAGTTGCGCGAGTCCATCGACCGCCCGCTGTTCAACCGCGTGCTGCGCGGGCTCTATGCACCGGGTTCGACCGTCAAGCCCGAAGTGGCCATCGCCGGCCTGGACAGCGGCGTGATCACGCCGGGCAGCCGGGTCTTCGACCCTGGCTACTACGAGCTGCCCAACTACGACCACAAGTATCGCAACTGGAACCGAAACGGCGACGGTTGGGTGGACATGTACAGCGCGATCATGCGCTCCAACGACACCTACTTCTATGATCTGGCGCACAAGCTGGGCATCGATCGCCTCCACGACTACCTGAGCGAGTTTGGCCTCGGCCAGAAGGTCTCGCTGGACATGTTCGAGGAATCCGCCGGGCTGATGCCTTCGCCGGCCTGGAAACGGGCCAATCGCCGCCAGGCCTGGTACCCGGGCGAAACCCTGATTCTAGGTATCGGCCAGGGCTACATGCAGGTGACGCCGCTGCAGCTCGCCCAGGCTACCAGCCTGCTGGCCAGCAAGGGCGTATGGCACCGCCCGCACCTGGCGATGACCGTTGGCGACACACCGCCGGTGGATGACAACCCCATGCCCAATATCGTCCTGCATGACAGCCGCGCCTGGGACCAGGTGAACGAAGGCATGCAGATGGTCATGCACGCACCCAGGGGCATTGCCCGCGCCGCCGCAGCCGGGGCGCAATACCGCATCGCCGGCAAGAGTGGTACCGCGCAGATGGTGGCGATCAAGCAAGGCGAGCGCTACAACCGCGAGAAGACCCTTGAACGGCATCGTGACAACGCGCTGTTCGTTGGCTTTGCCCCAGCCGATCACCCCAGCATCGTGGTAGCGGTGATGATCGAGAACGGTGAAGCGGGAGGCCGCGTGGCCGGGCCTGTGGTGCGGGAGGTGATGGATGCGTACCTGCTGGATGAGCAGGGGCACCTGAAGACGCGGTATGCGGGCAGCACCGACACGTCCGCGGTGCCGCACGCCTAGGCCGGATCAGAGCTCGGTGGCGTCGTCAGCCGGCTCCGGGGTGTCGAGCTCGTAGGCTTGGTATTCGAGAAGTTCTTCCTGGTAGTCGTCCATCGGCCTGCTTCCTCATTCGTTCATTTCAGTCGTTGGATCATGTGACCACGCTAAAGCGCTGGTGTGACCCGATGATGACAACAGCGTTGTGAAATAAACGTAGCAGCAGGTTTGGAAATTATCCTGGCGTGGGTGTTGCCGTGTGTGTCCCAGCGTCGTCCGTGGGAGCGGGCACGGCCGCAGGCACATCCGGCTGCACCTGGAGCGGTTCCGCTTCGGCTGGAGGCGCCACGGGTTGCGAGCCTTGGCTATCATCCACCACAGGTGCCGCTGGCGCTTCGGGGACTAGGGATGCAGCTGGCACCGCTGGCGATGCTACAGGCTCGATGGGAGTGGTGACGGGCGCCTGGGATGCAACGGGCGCCAGCGCGGCTGCAGCAGGCTCCGGGACGCCGATATCAGCGGCAGGTGCTGTCGCCGTCTTCTTCTGCCTGGGCAGAAAACCCTCTACCAGCGCGAAGTAGCGATCGTAGAACTGCGCAGAGGTCACCGTCTCGCTGGCCACCTTGACCATCGAGTCGTCGGAGGAGCCGATCGGCATCGACAGCGAGCCCAGTACACCCACCCCCACGCTGGCGGAGGTGTTCGATTTCTTCAGCGCATAGCGGTCCTGCAAGGCATTGGCAAACATGATCGAGCGCTGATCGTCACTGCTGTCGGGCGCGCAGGTGACGTTGAAGCTGATCTGCAGGTGGCTTTCGCTGCTCTGCTGGAAGCTCTTGTTGCCGTTTACCTGTCCCGCATTGCTGCTGGTGATGATGTAGCCCTGGCTTAGCAAGGCACGCCGAGCCGCTTCGCACGACCCCGCTTCGCTCACCGAGAAGCTGCGCGAGAAAGTGCCCGACTCATCGAAGTTTTCATGCTCGTAGATGGCAGCCTTTTTCGAGGAGCAGCCAGACACACCTGCCAGCACAAGGGCCAGCCCGAGCGTACCGGCGAGGAATGGCTTGGACATTGCAAATCTCGTGAAAAACAATCGGCACCTATTGTGCAACACATCGCCGAGGCGATGAAGCGGTGTCACACGACCAGGCAAATGACAGACACAAAAAAAGCGACCCTAAGGTCGCTCTTTTTGTTGCTTCGAGGAGTTCAAGGGCCTCGAGGCGAAGATGGCGCAGCGGACGGGACTCGAACCCGCGACCCCCGGCGTGACAGGCCGGTATTCTAACCGACTGAACTACCGCTGCGTATCGCACAGGCTTTCACCTGTTTGAAACTGGGATCTGGTCTTTTGACTTCGGTCAGTTAAGACCTAGGCTTCGGACCTCAGACCGGTGACAAGCACCCATCTGGAGAAAAAGTGGCGCAGCGGACGGGACTCGAACCCGCGACCCCCGGCGTGACAGGCCGGTATTCTAACCGACTGAACTACCGCTGCGCATATGGACTTGCGTCCAGTTCCTCTCGTTCGGAAAGCTTCTTTCGAAGTTTCCCAGGTCAGGAACAATCTCAGGAAGTGGTGGGTGATGACGGGATCGAACCGCCGACCCTCTGCTTGTAAGGCAGATGCTCTCCCGGCTGAGCTAATCACCCTCTGCATCACACGTTGCTTGCTGCCTTGTCGCCGTGTTGCGTTTGCTTCTCTGAGGCCGCGAAATTTACGCACCTATCGAACCTAAGTCAATACCCCCATTGAATTTTTTTTCAAAAAGAGCAAAACCTCAGGTGTAGATCATCTTGCGGGTCATGCCGCCGTCGACCACGAACTCCTGGCCAGTGACAAAGCCCGCCTGCCTCGACAACAGCCACGCGACCATTGCTGCGACATCCTCTACGGTCCCTACCCGTCCAGCCGGATGCTGGGCGTGATCCTCGTCGCTCAGCGGCTCGGCACGCCGCTCACCCGGATCACGGGCATCGATCCAGCCGGGGCTGACAGCATTGACCCGGATTTCCGGGCCCAGGCTTATAGCCAACGCATGGGTCAGGGCCAGCAGGCCGCCCTTGCTCGCGGCATAGGCCTCGGTGTCCGGTTCGGATTGCCGGGCGCGGGTGGAGGTCAGGTTGACGATGGCCCCGCAATGCGCGCGCAGGTAGGGCGCGCAATGCTTGGCCAGCAGCATGGGGCCGCTCAGGTTGACTGCCAGCACACGGTTCCAGTGCGCAAGGCTGAGGCTTTCCAGCGTCCCGTTGTGCGGGTTGGCAACCGCCGCGTTGCACACCAATGCGTCCAGGCGCCCGAACTGTCCGAGCACCTGGGCTACTGCATTGATCACCTGGGACTCTTCGGCGACATCCATGCCGACAAACCAGGCGTTGTCGCCCAGCGCCTTGGCGACCTTGGTACCGCGCGCACGGTCCAGGTCGGTCAAGACCACTTGCCAGCCTTCGCTGATCAGCCAGGCCGCGATACCCAGGCCAATACCGCGCGCAGCGCCGGTCACCAGGGCAACCCGGCCGTTATGGCTAGGCTCACTGCCTGGCCAGTCCATCACAGCGCAGCCAACCCGCGTGCGAGGTCGGCCTGGAGGTCGGCCACGTCTTCCAGGCCCACGGCGACGCGAATCAGACTGTCGCGAATGCCTGCGGCTTCACGCTCCTGTGGCGACAGGCGCCCGTGGGAGGTAGTGCCCGGATGGGTGATGGTGGTCTTGCTGTCGCCCAGGTTGGCGGTGATGGAAATCAGCCGCGTGGCGTCGATGAAGCGCCATGCTCCTTCCTTGCCACCCTTGACCTCGAAACTCACCACCGCACCGAAGCCACTCATCTGGCGCTTGGCCAGTTCGTGCTGGGGGTGACTCTGCAAGCCGGCGAAATGGACCTTCTCGATCCCGTCCTGCTGCTCCAGCCACTCAGCCAGTGCCTGGGCGCTTTCGCAGTGGGCGCGCATGCGCAGCTTGAGCGTCTCCAGGCCCTTGAGGAACACCCAGGCGTTGAAGGGGCTCAGGGTAGGCCCGGCGGTGCGCAGGAAGCCGACGACTTCTTTCATCTGCTCGCTGCGTCCGGCCACCGCCCCGCCCATGCAACGGCCCTGGCCGTCGATGAACTTGGTCGCCGAGTGCACGACGATGTCGGCACCCAGCTTCAGCGGCTGCTGCAACGCAGGGGTGCTGAAGCAATTGTCCACCACCAGCATGGCGCCACGGGCGTGGGCGATCTCGGCAAGCGCAGCGATATCGACCAGCTCGGCCAGAGGATTGGACGGCGACTCGACGAACAGCAGCTTGGTGTTGGCCTTGATCCCCTGCTCCCAACCCGCCAGGTCGGCGAGTGGCACGTAGTCGACTTCGACACCAAAGCGCTTGAAGTACTTCTCGAACAGACTGATGGTCGAACCAAACACGCTTTGCGATACAAGCACATGGTCGCCAGCGCTGCACAGTGCCATTACCGTGGCCAGGATCGCTGCCATGCCGGTGGAGGTGCCCACTGCCTGCTCGGCGCCTTCCAGTGCCGCCAGGCGCTCTTCGAACGCACGCACGGTAGGGTTGGTATAGCGCGAGTAGACGTTGCCCGGCGTTTCGCCGGCAAAGCGCGCGGCAGCGTCCGCGGCGGTGCGGAACACGTAGCTGGAGGTGAAGAACAGCGCATCGCTGTGCTCGGCCTCCGGTGTGCGGTGCTGACCGGCGCGCACCGCCAGGGTGTCGAAGCCGACACCCTCGAGGTCACTGTCCAGTCGCCCGGCATCCCATTGATCAGTCATGCCGTTGCTCCCCAAATCAGTTGTTGTACAGGTCGATGATCGCGCTGACCGCCTGGTTCTTTACCTTCGCGACGTCGTTGCGCGACTGCTCGATGCGGTCCAGGTAGGCCTCGTCGATGTCGCCGGTGACGTACTGGCCGTCAAATACCGCGCAATCGAAATGCTCGATCTTGATCTTGCCACCGCCGACCGCTTCGATCAGGTCCGGCAGGTCCTGGTAGATCAGCCAGTCGGCGCCGATCAGCTCGGCGACCTGTTCGGTGGTGCGGTTGTGGGCGATCAGCTCGTGGGCGCTCGGCATGTCGATGCCGTAGACGTTGGGGTAGCGCACTGCCGGCGCGGCCGAGCAGAAGTAGACGTTCTTGGCGCCGGCTTCACGGGCCATCTGGATGATCTGCTTGCATGTGGTGCCGCGTACGATGGAATCGTCCACCAGCATGACGTTCTTGCCGCGGAACTCCAGCTCGATGGCGTTGAGCTTCTGGCGTACCGACTTCTTGCGCGCGGCCTGGCCGGGCATGATGAAGGTACGGCCGATGTAGCGGTTTTTCACGAAGCCTTCGCGGAACTTCACGCCAAGGTGGTTGGCCAGCTCCAGCGCGGCGGTGCGGCTGGTGTCCGGGATCGGGATGACCACGTCGATGTCATGCTCGGGACGCTCGCGCTGGATCTTCTCGGCCAGCTTCTCGCCCATGCGCAGGCGCGCCTTGTACACCGATACACCGTCGATGATCGAATCGGGGCGGGCCAGGTAGACGTGCTCGAAGATGCATGGGCTGAGGTTCGGGGCCTTGGCGCACTGACGGGTGTGCAGCTGGCCTTCCTCGGTGATGTACACCGCTTCGCCTGGCGCGAGGTCGCGAATCAGGGTGAAGCCCAGTACGTCCAGGGAGACACTCTCGGAGGCGATCATGTACTCGACACCTTCATCGGTGTGACGCTGGCCGAAGACGATCGGACGGATGCCGTGCGGGTCGCGGAAGCCGACGATACCGTAGCCGGTGATCATCGCCACCACGGCATAGCCGCCGACGCAGCGGTTGTGCACGTCGGTGACCGCGGCGAAGACATCTTCCTCGGTCGGCTGCAGCTTGCCACGCACCGCCAGCTCATGGGCGAAGACGTTGAGCAGCACCTCGGAGTCAGAGTTGGTATTGACGTGACGCAGGTCGGACTCGTAGATCTCCTTGGCCAACTGTTCGACGTTGGTCAGGTTGCCGTTGTGCGCGAGGGTGATGCCATACGGCGAGTTGACGTAGAACGGCTGGGCCTCGGCGGAGGTCGAGCTGCCCGCAGTCGGGTAGCGTACGTGACCGATGCCCATGCTGCCGACCAGGCGCTGCATATGCCGCTGCTGGAACACATCACGCACCAGCCCGTTGTCCTTGCGCAGGAATAACCGGCCATCATGGCTGGTCACAATACCGGCAGCGTCCTGGCCGCGGTGCTGGAGGACGGTTAGCGCGTCATACAGCGCCTGATTGACGTTCGACTTACCGACGATACCGACGATGCCACACATGCGACGCAACCCCTACTTTGATGAATCTTGAATGAAACGCGCTCAGGGCGTCTTGAGCCCTGGCAGCTGTTCCTTGAACGGGAGATCAACAGGTACGCTGATCCCACTGGACAACCACTGACTGGTGAACCCCAAGATGAAGTTTTTCGACCAGTCCGCGACCAAAAGAAATTGCGGCAACAGGCGAGACTCCTGCCACCAAGGATCTTGTTGTACGGGCCCAAGGCTCAGCAGCCCGACGCCCACCACCACCAGCAAGGCCCCGCGCGCGGCACCAAAGGCCATGCCCAGGAATCGATCGGTGCCGGAGAGCCCGGTCACGCGGATCAGCTCGCCAACGAGGAAATTGATCATGGCGCCCACCAGCAGGGTGGCGACGAAAAGAATGGTGCAACCTGCGATAACCCGCGCCGAAGGCGTCTGGATATAGGACTCCAGGTACTGCGACAGCGAACCGCCGAACATCCAGGCAACAGCCCCGGCAACGATCCAGATAAGCAGCGACAAGGCTTCCTTGACGAAACCGCGCTTGAGACTGATCAGTGCGGAAACGGCGATGATCGCGATAATCGCCCAATCGACCCAAGTAAATGCCACGGTGCCGCCTGCAAGGATATGAGGCGGCGCATTTTACCAGAGCACGGGGCTCGTGTGTAGGAGCGGCCTGGTGCCGGGACGCTGGACCGCGTCAGCCGCGCTCGGGCTGGAAGCGGACGACGAAGCCCTTGAGCTTTTGCTGGCGATTGATCACGTCGCGAAGGCGCTCGGCCTCGGCGCGATCGATCAATGGGCCGACAAACACCCGGTTCATTCCTCCCGCCGCACGGATGTAGGCATTGTAGCCCTGGCTGCGCAAGGTTTTTTGCAGATTGTCGGCACCGGCACGGTTGGACAGGCTGGCCAACTGGATAGACCAACTGACCGGGAGGCCATTACCGTCGACCTTGTTCGCTGGAGAAGGCTTGGCAGCAGGTGCGGCAGGTTTCTCGACCTTTGGTGCTGGAGCGGCGGACGCCTGGGGAGCGGGCGCTGCCGAAGGCGACGGGGCAATCGGCGTGCTCGGCGGCGCGACCGGGGCCGTGGACTCATCCACAACCACCGGCGCTTCCTCAGGCAATGCCTGAGGCTCGGGCACAGGCACGGGCTCAACCTGAACCTGTGGCGGGCTTGGCATGCCCGGCGCCTGTGGCGCTTCCACCTGGACCTGGCGCGTCTCATCCTCACGGGTGAACAGCATCGGCAGGAAGATCACTGCCAGCGCCACCAGCACCAGCGCACCGATCATGCGCTGCTTGACCCCTTTATCCAGCACTGCCATCTATTCCACCCTCCCCGGCCTGCCGTTCCAGCCACTGTAACGCCTGGCCGACGCAGAAAAACGAACCGAACAGCAGGATCTGATCGCCTGCCGCTGCCTGCGCGCACTGCCCTTCAAGAGCAGCATCGACACTTGCATAGGACTTCACCGCTGCGCCGAGGTTCGTCAGGGCAGACTCAAGTTCTGCCGCCGGACGCGTGCGAGGGGTTTCCAGCGGCGCAACCGCCCAGCTGTCCACAAGCCCTTGCAATGGCCCGATCACGCCGCCCAGGTCCTTGTCGGCAAGCAGTCCGAAGACCGCCAGGCGACGCCCGGGACGCGGCCGCGAGGCCAGCCGCGCCGCCAGGTATTCCGAGGCATGCGGGTTGTGCCCCACATCCATCAGCAGTTCCAGCGGCTTGCCCTGCCAGCTCAGGGCACGACGATCCAGCCGCCCAGTGATGCGGGTATCGACCAGCGCCTGGCGAATCTGTCCCGCATCCCACGGCAACCCCATCAACAGGTAGGCCTGTAGCGCCAGCGCGGCGTTTTCCATCGGCAGATCGAGCAGTGGCAGCTGATCGAGCTCGACAACCGCGCCATCGGCAGCGGCTCCACGCCAATGCCAGTGCTCCGTACTGCTGGCGAGGTCGAAATCCCGGCCACGCAGGAAGAACGGGCAGGCCAGCTCGCGCACCTTGTCGAGCAAGGGCCGAGGCGGATCCAGGTCGCCGCACAGGGCGGGTTTGCCCTGACGGAAGATCCCCGCCTTTTCGTACGCCACCGACTCCCGGGTATCCCCGAGGTAATCGGCATGATCGACACCGATGCTGGTGACCAGCGACAGGTCGGCGTCGATCAGGTTGACCGTGTCCAGGCGGCCACCCAGGCCGACTTCGAGCACCACCGCGTCGAGTGCGGAGTGCTTGAACAGCCAGAAGGCCGCGAGAGTGCCCATCTCGAAATAGGTCAGGGAAATATCCCCACGCACTGCCTCGACGGCGGCGAAGGCCTCGCACAGGCGCTCATCGCTGGCATCGCTGCCGTCGATGCGCACCCGTTCGTTGTAGTGCAGCAGATGCGGCGAGCTGTAGACGCCGACCTTGAGACCCTGGGCTTGCAGCAGGCTGGCGATGAACGCGCAAGTCGAGCCCTTGCCGTTGGTTCCCGTGACGGTCACCACCCGGGGCGCGAGCTTGCCCAGCCCGAGCCGCTCGGCCACCTGCCGTGAACGCTCCAGGCCCATGTCGATGGCCGAAGGGTGCAACTGCTCGAGATAGGCGAGCCAGTCGCCCAGGGAACGTGGGTTCATGATGCGACGACTGCCGCCTCCGTGACCGGCTCTTGAGCCTCGACCGGCGTTGGCTGGCCAGTCATCTGCGCCAGCAGGCGCGCCAGACGCGGACGCAATTCGCTGCGCGAGATGATCAGGTCGATGGCGCCATGCTCAAGCAGGAACTCGCTGCGCTGGAAGCCTTCCGGCAGTTTCTCGCGCACGGTCTGCTCGATCACGCGCGGGCCGGCGAAACCGATCAGCGCCTTGGGTTCGCCGACAATCACGTCACCGAGCATTGCCAGGCTTGCGGACACGCCGCCGTAGACCGGGTCGGTCAGTACCGAGATGAACGGAATGCCTTCTTCGCGCAGGCGTGCCAGCACCGCCGAGGTCTTGGCCATCTGCATCAGCGAGATCAGCGCTTCCTGCATGCGCGCGCCGCCGGAGGCGGAGAAGCAGATCATCGGGCAGCGATTTTCCAGGGCGTAGTTGGCGGCACGCACGAAGCGCTCGCCGACGATGGCGCCCATGGAGCCACCCATGAAGGAGAACTCGAAGGCACTGACCACGATCGGCATGCCCATCAGGCTGCCGCTCATGGAGATCAGCGCGTCTTTCTCGCCGGTCTGCTTCTGGGCGCCGCTCAGGCGGTCCTTGTACTTCTTGCCGTCGCGGAACTTCAGGCGGTCGACCGGTTCCAGGTCGGCACCCAGCTCGGCGCGGCCTTCGGCATCGAGGAAGATGTCGATGCGCGCACGTGCGCCGATACGCATGTGGTGGTTGCACTTGGGGCAGACGTCGAGGGTCTTTTCCAGCTCCGGGCGGTACAGCACAGCCTCGCAGGCCGGGCACTTGTGCCACAGCCCCTCGGGCACCGAGCTCTTCTTGACCTCGGAACGCATGATCGAAGGGATCAGTTTGTCTACTAACCAGTTGCTCATGCTTTCTTTCTCCAGTGACGGCAAGTGGCGGATCCGGGCTTCCCGGCCACACCCCTGCCCTTGAGCTCAAATTCTTCTGTGTAACGATGATGGTCCGGCCCCGGCGCCCGTAGCGTGGGATCTGCCTGGTAACCGCACCACCTTCAACCGTGGGGCAGCGCCTCGACGCTGCCGCCCTGTCTTGACCGGCCCTTGGCCCGGTCGGCAGCAACCGCTGCGAAAGCTATGGACGATGGCGCGCAGCCAGCCGTCACATCCGCGCTCACGCCTGCTTCACCGCACGCAGGAAAGCCTCGATCATTGCCGCGTCCTTGATGCCCTTGGCCTGCTCTACCCCGCCGCTGACATCCACCGCATACGGGCGCACCCTGGCGATGGCCTCGGCGACATTGTCGGGCGACAACCCGCCCGCGAGGATGACAGGCTTGCTCAGGCGCTCAGGCACCAGCGACCAGTCGAACGCCTCGCCGGTGCCACCGGGCACTCCGGCCACGTAGGTGTCCAGCAGGATACCGCTGGCCTTGTCATAGTGTTGGCAGGCGGCCTGGAGATCGTCGCCGGGACGCACGCGCAACGCCTTGATCCAGGGACGATGATAGCCTTCGCACTCGGCAGGGGTTTCATCGCCGTGGAACTGCAGGAGGTCCAGCGGCACCACCTCGAGGATCTCGTTCAGCTCGCAGCGGCTGGCGTTGACGAACAGCCCCACCGTGGTGACGAACGGCGGCAAGGCCTGGATGATTTCGCGCGCCTGGCGCACGTCCACGGCCCGTGGGCTCTTCGCGTAGAACACGAAGCCGATGGCATCGGCGCCCGCCTCGGCTGCGGCCAGGGCGTCTTCGATACGGGTTATCCCACAGATCTTGCTGCGAACGGTGCTCATGGGGCACGAACCTCGGCTGATCGGTAAAGCCCCGGATGTTAGCAAATGACGCTGGGGGCGTCAGCCGACAACGCCTCGAAGCCGGTGAGAAAGTGTGGGCCGATGTAACGCTGCGGCACGGCGTACTCCTCGGGATATTCGACATGCACCAGGTAGAGCCCGTACGGGTGCGCGGTGACGCCCGCGCTGCGCCGGTCACGGCTTTCGAGCACCTCGCGGGCCCAGGCAACGGGGCGCTGGCCGGCCCCGATGGCCATCAGCACGCCGGCGATGTTGCGCACCATGTGATGGAGGAAGGCGGTGGCACGGATGTCCAGCACAATCATCTGGCCGTGGCGGGTCACACGCAGGTGGTGGATGTGCTTGACCGGTGACTTTGCCTGGCATTGGCCGGCACGGAACGAGCTGAAGTCGTGGGTACCGAGCAGGTATTCGGCTGCCTGGGCCATGCGCTCGATATCCAGCGGCCGGTGGTTCCAGGTGACTTCCTCGGCCAGGTGCGCTGGGCGGATCGGGTCGTTGTAGATCACGTAGCGATAGCGCCGGGCCTTGGCCTTGAAGCGGGCATGGAAGTGCGCCGGCATCTGCTTCGCCCAGGTCACGCTGATGTCATGGGGCAGGTTGAGATTGGTGCCCATGGTCCAGGCGCGCTCGTTGCGCACCGCGCGGGTGTCGAAGTGCACGACCTGGCCGCACGCATGCACGGCGGCATCGGTACGCCCGGCGCAGGAAATCGTCACAGGCTCATCGGCAACCCGCGACAAGGCCTCTTCCAGGGCGAGCTGCACACTGGGCACGCCGGTACTCTGACGCTGCCAGCCATGATAACGGGCACCCTTGTACTCGACACCCAGGGCGATGCGGAAAAAACCCTCGGCCGCCAATTCGGCCGCGTCGTTGATGATGATGTCCAAGAAAAAACCAAAGCCTGTGGATTGAACGGATGGCGGGCATTATAGCGACAACGGCAGCCACCCGGGCTGCCGCTGTCTTCTGCCGCCGTGGATCAGACCAGCCGCGACAGCATGTCCTGGGCTTCCTGACGCTGGGTGTCGTCGCCGTCCTTGACCACTTCGTCGAGGATATCGCGCGCCCCGTCGTGGTCGCCCATGTCGATGTAGGCGCGGGCCAGGTCGAGCTTGGTGGAGACCTCATCGGTCTCGGAGAAGAAATCGAAGTCCAGGTCGTCGCCCGGATCCTGGGCTGCGTCCTCTGCCGTGAAGCGCGGCTCGACCGGCGGGGTGTCGACGCTCGGCGGCAGCTTGTCGAGTTCGGCGTTGACGTCGTCCAGCTCGGAGGCGAAGCGCTCGTCCGCGGGCGATTCATCATCCAGCGAGAGTGAGAGGTCGAAGTCTTCCGGCATTTCGAGCTCGGAAACCGGTTCGAAGTCGGTCATGGCGTCGAATGCCGCCAGCTCCGCAGCGACATCCACCGGGGCATCGGTCGCGGGCTCGGTGGGCGTCAAGGGCTCCGGCTCGCCGACATCCAGGTCGAAGTCGGCCAGGTCGTCTTCCGGGCTGCCACCGGCATCGGCCTGGGCCTGGGCGAGCAACGCTTCGAAATCGGCATCAGCGTCAGGCTGTTCTGGCACCGGTTGGACGGCAGCAGTCTGCGCCAACGCCGAGGATGCAGCTTCTTCATCCAGTTGGGCTTGAAGCTGCTCGTCGAGCAGGAGTTCATCTTCCAGGTCAAGGTCGAAAGCGCCATCGAGCGTATCTTCCCCGGCGGCCAGCGCCTCAGGGTCCTGCGCGGGATCCGCTGCGATCGGCTCTGGGGACTCGTCCTGTTCCTGGAGCAGCTCCTGCACATACTGCGCATCGAGCTCGGCCGCCAGCGCGGCTGCACCGATGCCAGTCGCAGCCACGCCAAGCATCGCCGGGAACTGCTGCTTCAGCGCTTCGGCATCGGCGTGGTTCTGGCCGGTAGCCACCAGCTGGCGCTCCTGGCCGACGAAGGCGTCCCTGTCACCCTGCCGGGCATAGACCTCCATCAGTTTGAGTCGAAGCTCGCTGCGGTCCGGCTGGGCGGCGACCGCCGGCTCCAGCAGATCCGCCGCGTGATTGAGGCGGCCTTTGGCAATGCTTTGCTCAGCCTCTTCGAGCACCTTGTCGATCGCGGCGGGCGTGGCCAGCACGTTGGCTACTACCGGGGCGGAATCCGGCTCAGGCACCGGCGCGGGGGACGGGGCCGACTCGTGCGGATGCTCTGCAGCGGTCGCGGCGGCGGCCGAGGCGGCAACCATGCCGGGCGACAGTTTGACGCTGGCCGCCGGCACCTCGAGTTCGTCGAAGCTGGAAAGCGCAAGGTCGGGGTCGGGCCCACGCTCGCCCTCTTCAGCCAGCGCCCGAGCCATGCGCAGGTGCTTTTCGGCTTCCTGGTCGGCTTTGCGCTTGCGTGCCAGAAGCAACAGCAACAGCAGCAAGGCCAGGAGTGCGGAAGCCGCGATCAGGGACAGCCATAGCGGGCTGCTCAACACGTCGTCCGAGGCACCTTTTTCGCCCTCGGCCGGTACGGCCTCGGCATCGGGTGCAGGCACTGGCGCGGTGTCGACGGCCGCGGGCGCCGGATCGACCACCGGCTCCCCTGGCGTGACCGGGGGGGTGACCGGGGGGGTGACCGCGGGTTGTCCAACGGGCACCTCACCTGGAAGTGCCGCAGGCGCTTCACCCGGGAGTGCCGCAGGCGCTTCGCTTGGCAGGGACGCAGGCGGTTGTGCCGCGCCGCTCTGGGCTTCCAGACGGGCCAACTGGTCATTTTTCAAGGCGATCAGGCGCTGCAGCTTGTCGAGCTGGCTCTGCAGATCGACGACGCGGCTTTTCAACTCTTCGTTGTCGCGGCGACTGGTGTCCAGGCTTTCCTCGGCCAGCGCCAACTGATCGCCAAGGGTCTTGCTGTCGCCGGCCGCGGCTTCGCTGCTTGGGGCAACCAGGCGCAGATTGTCCTGCTGGGCGATGCGCGAAGGCGCGTCTTCAGCACTTCCACGTCGAGTGGCATCCAGCTGACGTGCACGTGGCCCCAGGCGACGGCCTTCACGCCAGGCAGCGTACTGCTCGGCAACATCCCGAACGGCCTCGCCCTGGGGCGTGGACTGGGCCTGCTGCTGGTCAGGCATGCGCAAGACCTGGCCGGCCTTGAGCAGGTTGATGTTGTTGTTGATGAACGCATCCGGGTTCAGTGCCTGGATGGCGATCATGGTCTGCTGCACCGAAGCGCCCTGGGTGTTGCGGGCGGCAATCTGCCAGAGGGTATCGCGGGGCTTGGTGGTATAGCTCACCGCAGGCGCAACGCCCGCCTGTGCCTGTCTGCCCTGGGCCTGCGCCTGGTCGAGCAGCATGCTGTAGTCGCGCACCAGCCGGCCCTGGGGCCACAAGACCTGCACCAGGAACTTGACCACCGGCGCTGGCAACGGCTGGCTGGAAGTCACACGGAGCATGCTCTTGCCGTTGGGTATGATCACCGAGGTGAAGGTCAGGTCCTCCAGATACGGGGCATACTCCACTCCCGCCTTGGAGAATTCTTCTGGCGGGGCAAGGCTGGGCACCACTTCAGGGGCGGTGAGGTCGCGCACATCGAGCAGCTCGATCTCGGCATCCAGCGGCTGGTTCTGTGCCGACCTGAGGGTCAGCTCACCCAACCCCAGGGCATTCGCCATGCCAGACGACAGCGCGGAGGCTGCGGCGATGGCCAGGACCAGTTTGCGAATTCGAAGCATGACCTCTTCCCTTGTATTGATCGCCCCGAAACCCGGTGACGGTGCAGGACAAAATTGCCGTCCAGTATCTTTTACGCCATGTCTTTAATCAACAATTGCGCCAATTGCACGGCATTCAGGGCAGCGCCCTTGCGCACGTTGTCGGTTGTCAGCCACAGGTTGAGCTGTTCTGGCTCATCGATGCCCAGACGTACACGACCAACATAGACCACGTCCTGCCCCACTGCGTCACCGACCGGGGTCGGATAGTCGTCGAGTTCCACCAGCTCTACACCTTCGGCGGCCTCTAGCGCGGCATTGACTGCGGTCAGGTCGACCGCACGGCGGCTTTGTACCGACACACTGTAGCTATCGCCAAAAAACACCGGGACTTGAACGCAGGTCACGGAAATCTTGAGTAAAGGCAAGTCCAGCACCTCGCGCAACTCGCTCACCAGGCGACGCTCCAGCGCGCCATGGCCTTGTTCATCGCTGGGGCCGACCTGAGCCAGCACGTTGAACGCTACCTGGCGGTCGAAAAAGCGCGGTTCCAGTGGACGGGCATTGAGCAGCTCGGCTGTCTGGCGCGCCAGCTCGGTGACCGCTTCGCGCCCTTGGGCCGAGATGGCCACGCAGGCGGTGAGCTGGACGCGCTCGATATCGAGCAAGTCCTTGAGCGGCGCCAGCGCCACGGCCAGGGCCACGGCGGCAGCGCTCGGACTGCAGATCAATGCGGGCAACGGCAGCTGTTCGAGTTTCGCGGAGTTGGCCTCCGGGACCAGGGCTGGTGCCTGTTCCAGCGCCCCCGAGAGATCGATGACCGAGCAGCCGGCAGCCTGGGCCTTGGGTGCGAAGCTGCGGCTGACTGCGGCGCCGGCCGCGAAGAATGCCAGCTTGACCTGGCTGAAGTCGAAGCGGTCGACTTCACGTACGCGCAGGCTCTTGTTGCGGAACATGATCGCGCTGCCAGCCGACTCATTGCTGGCCAGCAGGTGCAGCGTCGCCACTGGAAAATCCAGTTCTTCGAGGATCTGCACAAGGGTTTCGCCAACGCTGCCGGTGGCACCGACTACGGCAATATCAATGGGCTGGGTCATGGGAAAATCCTCTGCTGAAACGGCGGGAGCGGCACTTTACTTGATTGGTGAGAGTACGCCATAGGTTTTGTGGCGCCCATCAGATCGAGCGGGGCGTGCGCTTGGGGCCTTGTGGCACCCGTGAGATCGAGCGCCGTGCGCTTGGGGCCTTGTGGCGCTGCGCAGATCGAGCGCCGCCCGCGCGGCGCATCGCGGGACAAGCCCGCTCCCACATTTGTTGCAACGTGCCATGGCCTGTGGGATTTGGGTTGTCAGCCTTGGTGCATGGCAGAAGAGTGGTGGGAGGCCGGTGTGCTCCCCTCAAAACCTGAGCCGGACAAACAAGGCTAAGACTCCAAACTGTCAGGCCATGGCACGTTGCAACAAATGTGGGAGCGGGCTTGTCCCGCGATGCGCCGCGCGGGCGGCGCTCGATCTGCGCAGCGCCACAAGGCCCCAAGCGCACGGCGCTCGATCTCATGGGCACTACAAAGCCCAGGACAGGCACCTCCAACCCCCACAAAAAAACCCGCGCTGTTTCCAGCACGGGTTTCTTGTGCAGCCAAGACGCGGTTACCGCTCCAGCAGGATCCGCAGCATACGGCGCAGCGGCTCGGCGGCGCCCCACAGCAGCTGGTCACCGACGGTGAAGGCGCCCAGGTACTGCGAGCCCATGTTCAGCTTGCGCAGACGGCCCACCGGGATGTTCAGCGTGCCGGTGACGTTGGTCGGGCTCAGCTCCTGCATGCTGATATCGCGATGGTTCGGCACCAGCTTCACCCAGGGGTTGTGCTGGCTGATCATGCCTTCGATGTCGGCCAGCGGCACGTCCTTGTTCAGCTTGATGGTCAGCGCCTGGCTGTGGCAACGCATGGCACCGATGCGCACGCAGATACCGTCGACCGGAACCGGGCTCTTGAAGCGGCCAAGAATCTTGTTGGTCTCGGCCTGGGCTTTCCATTCCTCGCGGCTCTGGCCGTTCGGCAGTTCCTTGTCGATCCAGGGGATCAGGCTGCCCGCCAGTGGCACGCCGAAGTTCTCGGTCGGGTAGGCTTCGCCGCGCATGGCCTCGGCGACCTTGCGGTCGATATCGAGGATGGCGCTGGCCGGGTTGGCCAGGTCATCGGCAACAGCGGCGTGGGTAGCGCCCATCTGGCGGATCAGCTCGCGCATGTTCTGCGCGCCGGCACCGGAGGCCGCCTGGTAGGTCATGGCGCTCATCCACTCGACCAGGCCAGCTTCGAACAACCCGCCAAGGCCCATCAGCATCAGGCTGACAGTGCAGTTGCCGCCGATGTAGTTCTTGGTACCGGCATCGAGCTGCTGGTCGATCACCTTGCGGTTGACCGGATCGAGCACGATCACCGCGTCATCCTGCATGCGCAGGCTGGAGGCGGCATCGATCCAGTAGCCCTGCCAGCCGGCTTCGCGCAGCTTGGGGAAGACTTCGTTGGTGTAGTCGCCGCCCTGGCAGGTCAGGATCACATCGAGGGTCTTGAGCTCTTCAATGCTGTAAGCATCCTTGAGCGGAGCAATATCCTTGCCCACCGCCGGACCCTGGCCTCCCACATTGGAGGTAGTGAAGAACACCGGCTCGATAAGGTCGAAATCCTGCTCTTCCAGCATCCGCTGCATGAGCACGGAACCGACCATACCGCGCCAACCGATCAGACCTACACGTTTCATCGCAACAACACCTTTGCTAAAAAGTGGGCCGCTGCCTTGGGAAAGGCGGCAGCGGGCCAGAGAGATTACAGATTCCGCAGGGCTGCGACTACTGCATCGCCCATTTCCTGCGTACCGACCTTGATGCAACCGGCCGAGTGGATGTCACCGGTGCGCAGACCCTGGTCGAGCACCAGGCTGACAGCCTTCTCGATCGCGTCCGCGGCGGCGTGCTGGTTGAAGCTGTAGCGCAGCATCATCGAGACCGAAAGAATGGTCGCCAGCGGGTTGGCGATGCCTTGGCCGGCGATGTCCGGGGCCGAGCCATGGCAGGGCTCGTACATGCCCTTGTTGTCGGCATCGAGGGACGCAGAAGGCAGCATGCCGATGGAACCGGTCAGCATGGAAGCCTCATCCGACAGAATGTCACCGAACAGGTTGTCGGTCACTACCACATCGAACTGCTTGGGCGCGCGCACCAGTTGCATGGCGGCGTTATCGACGTACATGTGGCTCAGCTCGACGTCCGGATAGTCCTTGGCGACCTCTTCGACCACTTCGCGCCACAGCTGGCTGGAGGCCAGGACGTTGGCCTTGTCCACCGAGCACAGTTTCTTGCCGCGCACGCGGGCCATGTCGAAGCCGACGCGGGCGATGCGGCGGATCTCGCTCTCGCTGTACGGCAGGGTGTCGTAAGCCTGGCGTTCGCCGCCTTCGAGCTCGCGGGTGCCACGTGGAGCGCCGAAGTAGATGCCGCCGGTCAGCTCACGCACGATGAGGATGTCCAGGCCAGCGACGATTTCGGGCTTGAGCGACGACGCATCGGCCAGTTGCGGGTAGAGGATCGCGGGACGCAGGTTGGCGAACAGGCCCAGTTGCGAGCGGATCTTCAGCAGGCCGCGTTCCGGACGGATGTCGCGTTCGATCTTGTCCCACTTCGGCCCGCCGACCGCGCCAAGCAGCACGGCATCGGCCTGGCGTGCACGTTCCAGGGTCTCGTCGGCCAGCGGCACGCCATGCTTGTCGATGGCCGCGCCACCGATGACGTCGTGCGCCAGCGCAAGTCCGAGCTCGAACCTGTCGTTCGCCAGCTCCAGCACCTTGACCGCCTCGGCCATGATTTCCGGACCAATGCCGTCACCTGGGAGAATCAGAATCTGCTTGCTCATGCGTTCCTCTATCCATTCAAGCGGCGAGCCTGACCGGCGCGCCGGAAAAAACTAGCGTTCGGCCCACAGCACCAGCACGTCGGTGCTGAAGGAACCATCGGCCTCGATCTGGTAATACTGCCGCACTTCCTCGCCCATCGCCTGCTGCAATTGGAGGATGGCCTCGCGCATGGCGCCCGGGGTGCGCATGCGCTCGACCCACGAGCTGTATTCCAGACGCAGGCGCTGGCGGCTGTGACCGCGGGTGAAGAGGCCGGCCTCGCTGACCTGCTGCAGCCACTCGCTGGCCGAATAATCGCGCACATGACTGGTATCGCGCAGTACTTCCACGCTTTGCAGGTATGTGTCGAGCAGTGGGCTGCCCGGCGACATCACATCCACGAAGGCCGCCACACCGCCCGGTTTGAGCACCCGGCGCACTTCGCGCAGGGCCAGGCCCAGGTCGCTCCAATGGTGCGCAGAATAGCGGCTGAAGACGAAGTCGAACGAGGCGTCGGCGAACGGCAGCCGCTCGGCGGCGCCACATTCGGTACGGATGTTTTCCATGCCACGCTCGGCGGCGGCGGATGCCACCACGTCGAGCATCTGCTGCGAGAGGTCGTAGGCCACCACTTCGCGCACCAGGGGTGCCACATTGAAGCTGACATGACCGGCACCACAGCCCAGGTCAAGCAGGCGCGCGTCACCCTTCCCAGCGAGCTCGGCCCGCAGCAGGGCGAATTCCGCGCCCTGTGCATGCACGGTGCTGCTCAGGTAGGCGCTGGCCTGTTCGCCGAACTGGCGCTGTACGACATCCTTGTGAGTGGTGCTGGTCATCACGATTTCCTCGATCAGTGGGTCACGCGTCGCGGAACAACCACGGCTGGCCGGTGCGGTGCTTGCCTTCGAACGCCTTGATGGCGTCGGCGTCCTGCAGCGTCAGGCCGATGTCGTCGAGGCCGTTGAGCAGGCAGTGCTTGCGGAAGGCATCGATCTCGAAGTGCAGCACCTTGCCGTCCGGGCGGGTCACTGCCTGGGCCTGCAGGTCGACGGTCAACTGATAGCCCGGGTTCGCCTCGACCTGCTTGAACAGCTCGTCGACCTCTTCATCGCTGAGGATGATCGGCAGCAGGCCGTTCTTGAAGCTGTTGTTGAAGAAGATATCGGCGAAGCTTGGCGCAATGACGCTGCGGAAGCCGTATTCATCCAGGGCCCACGGCGCATGCTCGCGGCTCGAGCCGCAGCCGAAGTTCTCGCGCGCCAGCAGCACGCTGGCGCCTTGGTAACGAGGGTGGTTGAGCACGAACTCGGTGTTCAGCGGCCGCTTGCTGTTGTCCTGATAAGGCTGGCCCACATCCAGGTAACGCCACTCGTCGAACAGGTTCGGGCCGAAGCCGGTGCGCTTGATCGACTTCAGGAACTGCTTGGGAATGATCTGGTCGGTGTCGACGTTGGCTCGGTCCAATGGCGCGACAAGGCCGGTGTGCTGGGTAAAGGCTTTCATGCTGCGCTCCCTTGGATCAACTCGCGGACATCCACGAAGTGGCCAGTCACGGCGGCGGCCGCGGCCATGGCCGGGCTTACCAGGTGGGTACGGCCACCGGCGCCCTGGCGGCCTTCGAAATTGCGGTTCGAGGTCGAAGCGCAGTGCTCGCCGCTTTCAAGCCGGTCGGGGTTCATGGCCAGGCACATGGAGCAGCCGGGCTCACGCCATTCGAAGCCGGCCTCGATGAACACCTTGTCCAACCCCTCGCGCTCGGCCTGCGCCTTGACCAGGCCGGAGCCCGGCACGACGATGGCCTGCTTGATGGAGGAGGCAACCTTGCGGCCCTTGGCGATTTCGGCGGCGGCGCGCAGGTCTTCGATGCGCGAGTTGGTGCATGAGCCTATGAACACACGGTCCAGGCGGATATCGGTGATCGCCTGGTTGGCGTTCAGGCCCATGTACTTCAAGGCGCGCTCGATCGAGCCGCGCTTGACCAGGTCAGGCTCGGCGGCAGGATCCGGCACGCGCTGGTCGACGGCAAGGACCATCTCGGGGGAAGTACCCCAGCTTACCTGGGGCTTGATCTGCGTGGCGTCCACTTCGATCACGGTATCGAACACGGCATCCTCGTCGGATACCAGCTCTTCCCAGGCCGCGACCGCGGCGTCCCACTGCGCGTCGGTCGGCGCGTAGGGACGGCCCTTGACGTAGGCGATGGTGGTGGCGTCGGTGGCAACCAGGCCAACGCGGGCACCGGCCTCGATCGACATGTTGCAGATGGTCATGCGGCCTTCCATCGACAGTTCGCGAATCGCGCTGCCGGCGAACTCCATGGCATGGCCGTTGCCGCCAGCGGTACCGATCCTGCCGATGATCGCAAGGACGATGTCCTTGGCGGTGACGCCGAACGGCAACTCGCCTTCGACGCGCACCAGCATGTTCTTCATCTTCTTGGCGACCAGGCACTGGGTGGCGAGCACATGCTCGACCTCGGACGTGCCGATGCCATGGGCCAGCGCACCAAAGGCGCCGTGGGTGGAGGTGTGCGAGTCGCCGCAGACCACCGTCATGCCCGGCAAGGTAGCGCCCTGCTCCGGGCTGATGACGTGGACGATGCCCTGGCGCACGTCATTCATCTTGAATTCGTTGATGCCGTATTCGTCACAGTTCTCATCGAGGGTCTGCACCTGAAGGCGCGAAACCTGGTCGGCGATGGCCTCGATGCCGCCCTTGCGTTCCGGGGTGGTCGGCACGTTGTGGTCGGGGGTGGCGATGTTGGCGTCGATGCGCCAAGGTTTGCGTGCAGCCAGGCGCAGGCCTTCGAACGCCTGTGGCGAGGTCACTTCGTGGATGATGTGGCGATCGATGTAGATCAGCGACGAGCCATCGTCGCGCTGCTTGACCACATGCGAATCCCAGAGTTTGTCGTACAGCGTTCTGCCGGCCATCAGACGGTTCCTCATCAGTTTCTGCGCCAATTAACCCCTTGGCTTGTACGGACGATGCTATGGGGTTAGATTGAATAACTCAAATTCATATTTTTTATACTTTGGATAACCAAAAGGAATTCGAGCAGTGGACCTGGCGAATCTCAGTGCCTTTATTGCCATCGCCGAAGTAGGCAGCTTCTCGGGAGCCGGCGAACGCCTGCATCTCACACAACCCGCGATCAGCAAGCGCATCGCCGGACTTGAACAGCAGCTGGACGTGCGCCTGTTCGACCGCCTGGGCCGCGAGGTCACGCTGACCGAGGCCGGGCGGGCACTGTTGCCACGTGCCTATCAGATCCTCAATGTACTCGATGATACCCGCCGCGCCCTGACCAATCTGACCGGCGAAGTGACGGGTCGGCTGACCCTGGCCACCAGCCATCATATCGGCCTGCACCGGCTTCCCCCGCTCCTCAGGGCCTTCACCCGTGAGTATCCGGAGGTGGCGCTGGATATTCAGTTCATGGATTCGGAAGCGGCCTACGACGAAATCCTCCATGGGCGCGCGGAGATCGCTGTAATCACCCTGGCCCCCGAGCCCCACCACCTGGTACGCGCGGTCCCGGTCTGGGAGGACGCCCTCGATTTCGTCGCGGCGCCCGAGCATCCGCTGGCCAACAACAACGCGGTCAGCCTGGCCGACGTGGCCCATCACCCCGCCGTGTTTCCCGGTGGAAACACTTTTACCCACCACATTGTCCAGCGCTTGTTCGAAAGCCAGGGACTGACCCCTAACATCGCCATGAGTACCAATTACCTGGAGACGATCAAGATGATGGTGTCCATCGGCCTTGCCTGGAGCGTACTCCCCCGGACCATGCTCGATGAGCAAGTCGCATCCATCGCTTTGCCCGGCATACAGCTGTCGCGCAAGCTAGGCTACATCCTGCACACGGAACGAACGCTATCGAACGCCGCCAAAGCATTCATGGCCCTGCTCGACAGTCATGTCAGGCCTGCCTGACAGGCCGGCGGCTCCGGCATCACGCGCAAGGAAGCGTCATCCGCCAAAGGTCTGGTATTGATGTCCAACTCAGCACATCGTTTTCCGCGACTGCCGCGCATCCATGCAGCCGATCCCCAGGAGTCGGAGCAGACCTGGCAAAACGCACCACAACTGCTGGTAGCGCTCAACGGCGCGCGGCTGGGGGCTTGGCTGTGGGATATCGAAAGCGGCCGAATCAGCTGGTCGAGGGGCACCCAGGCGCTGTTCGGCCTCGATCCGAATCAGCCCCTGGCCGAAGATATCGACTACCTCGACCTGCTGCCTGAGGGGGACCGAGCACGCACGCGCATGGCCTTCGATGCGGTGATAAA
Source organism: Pseudomonas sp. JE3303 (assembly GCF_056312565.1). Classification (NCBI taxonomy): domain Bacteria; kingdom Pseudomonadati; phylum Pseudomonadota; class Gammaproteobacteria; order Pseudomonadales; family Pseudomonadaceae; genus Pseudomonas; species Pseudomonas sp. JE3303. Next base: position 58,767 of record NZ_JBWGIF010000008.1, on the reverse strand, counting down.
TGGCGAACCCGTGGAGCGCGCCATGCGCCACCGGATCCGCTGGCCGGACGGCAGCCTGCACTGGCTGGAGATCAACGGCAGCCTCACCCGCGACAACCTCGGACGGCCGCAGATGATGATCGGGGTGATCCGCGAGATCACCCGCCAGCGCGAGCGGGAAGCCGCGTTGATCAACTCCGAAAAGGCCCTCAAGGAGAGCCAGGAGCGGCTCGACCTGGCCCTGGACTCGGCGCAGATGGGTACCTGGGACTGGCACATCCCCAGCGGCATGCTCTACGGTTCGGCCCGAGCCGCTCAATTGCACGGCCTGCAACCGGTGCCCTTCCATGAATCGTTCGAAGCCTTTTTCGAAGGTGTGCCGGAGCAAGAGCGCGAGAGCATGCGCCAGACCTACCGCAGCCTGCGCGAGGGCCCGGCAGGCAATTACCAGATCACCTACCGCATCCAGCTTGAAGGCGGCACGTCCCGCTACATCGAAAGCCGCGCGCGGCTGTACCGTGACGAAGCAGGCAACCCGCTGCGCATGGCCGGCACCCTGCTGGACATCACCGACCAGGTGGAGCGCGAGCAACGCCTGAGCGCTTCGGAAGAGAAGTTTGCCAGCCTGTTCCAGGCCAGCCCCGACCCGATCTGCGTGACGCGCCAGGACACGGGCCAGTTCATCGAGGTCAATCCGGCCTTCAGCCAGACCTTTGGCTGGACCGCCCTTCATGTGATCGGCCGCACCGCCGAGGAAATCGGCCTGTGGGCGGAATCGGCGGAGCGTGCCCAGCGTATCGAGCAGGTCATCCGCGACCAGGCACTGAGCAACGTGGCGGTGGTGGTCAATCACAGCAATGGCACGCCCTTGACCTGTGTGATCTCCAGTCGCCTGATCAGCGTCGACAGCCAACCCTGCAGCGTGACCACCCTGCGCGACATCACCCAGCAGCAACGCGCGGAGGCCGCGCTCAAGGCCAGCGAGGAAAAGTTCGCCAAGGCGTTCCACTCCAGCCCCGACGCCATCACCATCACCGAACGCCAGAGCGGGCGGTACCTTGAGGTCAACGACGGTTTCTGCCGCCTGACCGGCTACAGCGCAGGCGAAGTGGTCGGGCGTACCGTTCATGAACTGGGCATCTGGGCCGATGAAAAGCAGCGCGCGGCCCTGCTCAACGAGCTGTTGGACCGGGGCCGCGTGCACCACCGGGAAATGCTCGGGCGCAACAAGCGCGGCGATATCCTGACCGTCGAGGTCTCGGTCGAGCCGATTTGCCTCAATGAGATCGACTGCCTGCTGCTGACCGCCCGCGATGTCAGCCAATTGAAGAACGCCCAGGCCCAAATCCGCCACCTGGCCTACCACGACCCTCTGACCAACCTGCCCAACCGCGCCCTGCTGATGGACCGCCTGAGCCAGCAGATCGCCCTGCTCAAACGCCAGAACATGCGTGGCGCCCTGCTCTTCCTTGACCTTGATCACTTCAAGCACATCAATGATTCGCTCGGGCACCCGGTCGGCGACACCGTGTTGAAGATCATCACGGCGCGCCTCGAAGCCAGCGTACGCCTGGAGGACACAGTGGCCCGCCTGGGGGGTGATGAATTCGTGGTGTTGCTCGGGGGCCTTGAGGGCAGTCGCGAGGCCGTCGAGACACAGGTTCGCGAACTGGCCGACACCCTCCGCCAACTGCTGGCCGAGCCCATGTCGCTGGATGGCCAGCGCCTGCAGGTAACGCCCAGCATCGGCGTGGCACTGATCCCCGATCACGGCTCGACACCGGCCGACCTCCTCAAGCGCGCCGACATCGCCCTTTACCGGGCCAAGGACTCGGGGCGCAATACCACGCAACTGTTCCATACCACCATGCAAAGGGCCGCCAGCGAGCGCCTGCGCATGGAAAACGACTTGCGCCTTGCACTTGCCCGCGGCGAACTGGCCTTGCACTTCCAGCCCCAGGTCGATTCCCGTGACAATCGCATCATCGGCGCCGAGGTGCTGTTGCGCTGGCACCACCCTCAACTCGGGCAACAGCCACCTGCGCAGTTCATTCAGGTACTGGAGGAAAGCGGCGTGATTCTCGAAGTGGGCACCTGGATTCTCGACGAGGCCTGCGATGCCTGCGCGGGCATGCTCCAGGATGGGCTGATCAATGCTGAGGAATTCAGCCTGTGCGTCAACATCAGCCCACGCCAGTTTCGCCAGAATGACTTTGTCGAACGGGTGCTGCGCAGCCTCGACGACTTCCGCCTCCCCCGCCACATGCTCAAGCTGGAGATCACCGAAGGCATTGTCATCCAGAACCTGGAGGACACCATCAGCAAGATGCGCGAACTCAAGCGCTACGGCGTGAGTTTCGCCATGGATGATTTCGGCACGGGGTATTCATCGCTGACCTACCTCAAGCGTCTGCCGGTGGATGCATTGAAGATAGACCAGTCGTTCGTACGCGACGCTCCGGTGGACCCTAACGATGCCGAGATCGTCCGCGCCATTGTCGCCATGGCCCGCAGCCTTGACCTGACAGTGATTGCCGAAGGGGTGGAATTGACCGAGCAGCTGGAGTTCCTGGAGCGTCAGGGATGCTACCTGTACCAGGGTTACCTGCACAGCAGGCCCCTGCCGCTCAAGGAGTTCCGGCAAATGCTGCTCGAGGCGCCGGCGGACTACTAGTAGCCCACGAAAAAGGGCGCCCGGAGGCGCCCTTCTTCCTACAGCCAGTCTCAGCTCAGCGCTGGTTTGTCCGAAGCGATCGGAATGCGCTTGGCCTTGGCCTCTTCCGGCACGATGCGCAGCAGATCGATGCTGAGCAGGCCGTTGGACAGGCCCGCGGCCTTGACCTCGATGTGGTCGGCCAGGCGGAACGACAGCTTGAACGCCCGTTGGGCGATGCCCTGGTGCAGATAGGTCACGCTCTCGGCGCTGGTATCGCGCTTGCCGCCGGTGACAGTCAGGACGCCCTTCTCGACTTGCAGGTCCAGGTCCTGTTCCTGGAAGCCGGCTGCCGCAACGACGATCCGGTAATGGTCATCGCCATGCTTCTCGACGTTGTAGGGAGGGTAGCTGCTACCCGCATCGTTGCGCGCCGCAGACTCGAACAGATCATTGAAGCGGTCGAAGCCAACGGAGTGACGGAACAGGGGTGCGAGGGAAAAAGCGGTGGTCATGGTACATCTCCTGGGATTCAGCGAGTGGTTGATTCCGCGACCCGAATTCGGCATCGCGTACTCAACAGATATGTCCCATCAACCGGTTTTCAAGCGGGGCTGCAGAAATTTTTTCTTTCGCTGCATGCGCCATTCCCAACAACCCGCTGATCCGCGCGCAGTCGCTCTCGCGCCGCACCTCGGCGAACAGTGCAACCGCCTCGGGATAACCGCGGGTAAGCATGCCCAGCCACTGCTTCATCCGGCCCGGTGCGTAGCGCGGCGACAGCTTGTCCAGTGCCTGGCGCCAGAATTCCTGCAGCAGCGGCAGCAAGGCAGCCCACTCCAGTGGTTGATAATCACGTCCTTCACGAGCCGCTGCGATCTGCAGGGCCAGGTCAGGCCGCGACACCAGCCCGCGACCCAGCATGATGTGCTCGGCACCGCTCACCGACCGGCAGCGCTGCCAATCGTCAACGGTCCAGATCTCGCCGTTGGCAAACACCGGCACCTTGACCACGTCCTGTACCCGCGCCACCCACTCCCAGTGCGCGGGCGGTTTGTAGCCGTCGACTTTGGTCCGCGCATGCACCACCAGGTGATCCGCCCCGCCCTCGGCCAGCGCCGTGGCGCACTCCAGCGCGCCGTCCGGGCTGTCGAAGCCCAGGCGCATCTTGGCGGTCACCGGGATATGCGCCGGCACGGCACGGCGCACCTCGCGCACGATCGTGTGCAGCAGCTCGGGCTCCTTGAGCAGCACCGCCCCGCCCCGCGACTTGTTCACCGTCTTGGCCGGGCAGCCGAAGTTCAGGTCGATCACCGGTGCACCGAGCTGGCATGCCAGCACCGCGTTGTCCGCCAGGCAGGCCGGATCCGAGCCCAGCAGCTGCACCCGCATCGGCACCCCGGCAGCAGTCCGCGCGCCGTGGCGCAGTTCGGGCGCCAGCTTGTCGAACTGCGACTCGGGCAACAGGCGGTCACAGACCCGGATGAACTCGGTAACGCACCAGTCGATACCGCCCACCCGGGTCAGCACGTCGCGCAGGATGTTGTCGACCAGCCCCTCCATGGGGGCCAGGGCAATTTGCATGGCAGGAGAACCGCTTGGAAAAGAGGCGAATGCTACCAGAAGCGCGGAAAGGCGGGCCAAGCATTCAGATGAGAAAGCGAAATGCCCGACAAACCAACACGCCGAACTCAAACCGCCTGCAAGAGCGCCTGGCCATACCCTTCGACAAATTCCGCCGGCATCCGCTTGGGCTTGCCGGTGGAGAGCTCGATGCACACAAAGGTGGTCTGCGCACGCAGCAAGGTCACTCCGTCGCTGGGGCGCTTGAGCTGGAAGCGGCGGGTCATGCGCAGGCGCTGGTCCCAATCGACGATCCAGGTGGCGAGCTGCAGTTCATCTTCCTCATAACCGGCGGCGAGGTAGTCGATCTCGTGGCGCACGACGGCCATGGCGCGGTCGAGGCGGCGGTATTCGGCCAGGTCCAGGCCCAGGCGCTGGGAGTGACGCCAGGCGCAGCGTTCCAGCCAGGTGACGTAGACGGCATTGTTGGCGTGGCCGAGGCCGTCGATGTCTTTGGCGCCGACACGAAGGTCGATGATGAATGGCGTTGCCAGGTCCCAGCTCATGCCCGCTCCCTTGAGTGATGAACGGGCCGAGTGTAACCCAGACTCAGGCCGATTGCCGGGCCTGCACGGCAGTTCGGGCAAGCAGGTCGAGCACGGCGTCGCGCAGGCGCGGGTCGCACAGCAGCCGCTGGTGACCGCCTTCCTCGAGCACGATGAGGCGGCTGTCGAACCAGGCCTTGTGAATGATCGGCGCCTCGCTGGCCGGCACCAGGGGATCGTCGCTGGCGTGCACCACCAGACCGGGGAGGTCGAGCTGATAGCCGTTAACATCCAGCCGCGCGACCTGCACCCCGACGTCCCGCTCGATCTGCCGGATGAACGCTGCGCGTGCCCGCGCAGGCAGTCCCAGGCGACGGGCGAAGCCACGCAGCACGCCCAGCAACTGCGCAGGTGCCGCGATGCTGACGGCGGCGTCAGTGCGTAGCCCCCACTGCAGGGCCAGCAGTACGCTGGCGCCGCCCATCGAGTGACCAATCACCGCGCGCAGGGAGGGCAGCTCCGCCGCGGCTTCGAGCAGCGCACGGGCAAACAGCACCACATGAGCCTGCTGGCCCGGCGAGCGCCCATGGGCAGGCCCTTCCAGCGAGACCACCGTGTGCCCGGCGGCGACCAGCGTCTCGATCAGCGTAGCGAACTGGGTCGGGCGGCCTTCCCAACCGTGCATCAGCAGCACGGTCGGGCCCTGGCCCCAGCGCAACGCTGATAGCCCGAAGCGCAGGGTGATGCGCTCGGCACGCGCCAGCAACGGCAACTCCCAGGACTTGGGCGGCAGGTTTCGCGGGGTCATGAAGGCTTTGCGCATCTTGCCTGCGACGTGCTCGGGAGCTAGGTGCCCGAGGGTGCCATTGACGCCACGAATCCAGCTCAGGGTAGTCATTGCCTTACTCCAGAGTGAGGGAACTCAGATCACCGCCAACTTGGCGGCACGCAGGATACGGTCAGACAATTCGGTGCCACCCAAGGCCCGCGCCAAGGCAAGACCACCGACCATCAGCGCCAGGTCCGCAAGAACCTTGTCGATGTCGTCGGAGTGCTCGGCCAGCTGTGCAGTCATCAGGTCGATATGTTCGGCCAGAACCTCCCGAAACGCCTCTGGCAGGCGCTGCATCTCGCTGATGGCATTAGGCATCGGGCAACCCAGGTCCTGGGTGGCATCGCGGTGCTTGCGCGAGAGGTAGAAGGCGGCTATCAAGGCTCGCCGCGACGAGCCGTCGAGACTGGGATCCACCTCGGCAATCTTCGCCCGGCGCTCAGCCAGCAAATGGCGAAAAGCTTCAAGCATGAGGGCGTCCTTGCTCTCGAAGTGTGCGTAGAAGCCGCCTACTGTCAGGCCGGCTGCGCTCATCACATCGCTTACGCTGGGCTCTACAGGCCCCTGCTGCACCAGTGCATTGCACGCGGCTTGGAGAATCCGTTCACGGGTCTTGCTCTTCCTGTCGCTCATGGCCGACCTCACAAATAGAGTGCAGGCAATATTATGCTTGTAATATTTTTCGGCAAGCAGGAAACCCGACCATTGATCCGGTCAGTAAGAACGTTTGAGGGGAAAAAACAAAAGGCCCATTCAATAATCGAATGAGCCTTCAAAGTCCCGCAAATGCGGGTAAAAAATTGGCGTCCCCTAGGGGACTCGAACCCCTGTTACCGCCGTGAAAGGGCGGTGTCCTAGGCCACTAGACGAAGGGGACTTTAACCTTCGTGCAGATCCGTTTTCACGAATCTTGGCGGAATTGGTGGAGCTAAGCGGGATCGAACCGCTGACCTCCTGCATGCCATGCAGGCGCTCTCCCAGCTGAGCTATAGCCCCAGATTTCTAGCCTCGCGGCCCAGCGACATCGTTGACATCGCTTGTGTAAAACTGGCGTCCCCTAGGGGACTCGAACCCCTGTTACCGCCGTGAAAGGGCGGTGTCCTAGGCCACTAGACGAAGGGGACGAACCTTCTACCTCAAGACCCGGTTGCTGGACCCGGTCTTCTTCGTAGTCAAATCACTGACTGCGAAGCGGAATTTGGTGGAGCTAAGCGGGATCGAACCGCTGACCTCCTGCATGCCATGCAGGCGCTCTCCCAGCTGAGCTATAGCCCCACAATGTCGCTTTGAACTGATTCGCTTGGCTGGGTGCTTCGCGTTTCGTTTCGTTCATCGCTGTGGACGGGGCGCATATTAAGATCGGATTGCGGACCTGTCAAACATATTTTCGAAATTATTCGAAAAATTTTTCCCAGATAACAAACACTTACCGGGACAGGACGAGGAAAGGCCGTGTTTATCGGGCTTTTCCCCATCCCAGAGGGGCGTTGCTCCCAGAGGAGGTTACTGTCAGGCGATGGTGACCAGCAGCTTTTCCCACTCCTTGGTTTCTTTCTTCGACACGCCGCCGAGCAGGTCCAATGCCTGGCGCAGGCGGAAGCGGGTCAGGTCAGGGCCAAGGATTTCCATGGCGTCGAGCACCGACACCGAGCTCGCCTGCCCGGTAATGGCGGCGAACATCAGCGGCATGGCATCGCGCAGCTTCAGCTCCAGCGCCTCGACCACGGCCTGGATGGTGCCCGTGATACGGTCCTTTTCCCATTGGCGCAGACTTTCGAGCTTCCAGAGGATCAGCTGCAGCACCTGGCGGACCTGGTCGGGGGAAAGCTTCTTGTGTTCGAACAGCTTGGCATCGAGCTTCAACCCGCCTTCGAAGAAGAAGCCGCCCAGCGGTGCGACCTGGCTGAAGGTCTCTACCCTGCCCTGCACATGCGGGGCGATCTTCATCATGTAGTCGCGGTTGAACGCCCAGGTCTGCAGGCGGGTGGCGAACTCTTCCACCGGGAGGTCACGCAGCCACTGGCCATTGAGCCAGGATAGCTTCTCGATGTCGAAGATCGGCCCGCCCAGGGAGACGCGCGACAGATCGAAGTGCTCGACCATCTCGTCCAGGGAGAACTTCTCGCGCTCGTCCGGCATCGACCAGCCCATGCGGCCCAGGTAGTTGAGCATGGCTTCGGGCATGAAGCCCATGCGCTCGTAGAAGGTCACCGAGGTGGGGTTCTTGCGCTTGGACAGCTTGCTCTTGTCGGGGTTGCGCAGCAGCGGCATGTAGCACAGCTTGGGCTGCTCCCAGCCAAAGTACTCGTAGAGCTTGATCAGCTTGGGCGCCGACGGCAGCCACTCTTCGCCACGCAGCACATGGGTGATGCCCATCAGGTGGTCGTCGACCACGTTGGCCAGGAAGTAGGTTGGCAGGCCGTCGGTCTTCATCAGCACCTGCATGTCCATGCGGTCCCACGGGATCTCGACGTCACCGCGCAGCATGTCCGGCACCACGCAGACGCCCTCGCTCGGCACCTTCATGCGGATCACGTGAGGCTCACCAGCGGCCAGGCGGCGCTGGACTTCTTCGTCGCTCAGCAGCAGTGCACGGCCGTCATAGCGCGGGGTCTCGCCACGAGCGGTCTGCTCGGCGCGCATCTGGTCCAGCTCTTCTGCGGTGCAGAAGCAGTAGAAGGCGTGGCCTGCCTCGACCAGCTCCTTGGCGTACCGGGCGTAGATATCGCCCCGCTCGCTCTGCCGGTACGGGCCGTGCGGGCCGCCCACGTCAGGACCTTCGCTCCACTCGATGCCGAGCCAGCGCAAGGCGTCGAAGATCTGCTGTTCCGACTCGCGGGTCGAGCGCAGCTGATCGGTATCCTCGATACGCAGGATGAACTCACCGCCGTGCTGCCTGGCGAAGCAGTAGTTGAACAGGGCGATGTAGGCGGTGCCAACATGGGGGTCGCCGGTTGGCGATGGCGCGATGCGCGTGCGAACGGTGGTCATGGACGGTCTCGAACTAGGGCTGAAACAAAGGCGCGATGTTAACAGGGAGCGGGCGCCGGGCTCCAGCAATGGCGAGCGGGTGCCAAGGAGGGAACGGCCAGCCATACCCTCCCACTTGCCCCCTACCCTGCAATCAAGCGCTCGCGCAGCTTGCCAATCTCGTCGCGCAGCTGCGCCGCGGCCTCGAACTCCAGATCGCGGGCGAACTGGAACATCTTGTCCTCGAGCTGCTTGATGCGCTTGGTGATCTCACCCGGCGAGCGCAGCTCGGCTTCGTAGGCAGCGGCTTCCTCGGCCGCCTTGGCCATGCCCTTGCGCTTCTTGCTGCGCGAGCCCGGCACCGAGGCGCCTTCCAGAATATCGGTGATGTCCTTGACCACGCCCCTGGGCACGATGCCATTGGCTTCGTTGAACGCGATCTGCTTCTCGCGGCGTCGCTCGGTCTCGTCGATGGCACGCTGCATGGAGCCGGTGATGTGGTCACCGTACAGGATCGCCCGGCCATTGAGGTTACGCGCCGCGCGGCCAATGGTCTGGATCAGCGAACGCTCGGAGCGCAGGAAGCCTTCCTTGTCGGCGTCGAGGATCGCCACCAGCGACACCTCGGGCATGTCCAGGCCCTCGCGCAGCAGGTTGATGCCCACCAGCACATCGAAGGTGCCCAGGCGCAGGTCGCGGATGATCTCGACCCGCTCCACGGTGTCGATGTCCGAGTGCAGGTAGCGAACCCGTACATCGTGGTCTGCCAGGTAGTCGGTGAGGTCTTCCGACATGCGCTTGGTCAGCGTGGTGACCAGGACACGCTCCTCCAACGCCACGCGCTTGCGGATCTCGGACAGCAGGTCATCGACCTGGGTCAGCGCCGGGCGGATCTCGATCTGCGGGTCGACCAGGCCGGTGGGCCGCACCACCTGCTCGACCACCCTACCGGCATGCTCGGCCTCGTATGGCCCAGGCGTTGCTGAAACAAAGATCGTCTGCGGGCTGACGCCTTCCCATTCGTCGAAGCGCATGGGCCGGTTGTCCAGCGCCGAAGGCAGGCGAAAACCATACTCGACCAGGGTTTCCTTGCGCGAGCGGTCGCCCTTGTACATTGCCCCGACCTGCGGAACGCTGACGTGGGACTCGTCGATCACCAGCAGCGCATCGGCCGGCAGGTAGTCATAAAGGGTTGGCGGCGCCGCACCCGACGGGCGGCCGGACAGATAGCGCGAGTAGTTCTCGATGCCATTGCAATAGCCCAGTTCAAGGATCATCTCGAGGTCAAAGCGGGTCCGCTGCTCCAGCCGCTGGGCTTCCACCAGCTTGTTGCCCTGGTGCAGATACTCGAGCCGGTCCTTGAGCTCGACCTTGATGCCTTCGACCGCGTCCAGCAGGGTTTCGCGCGGGGTGACGTAGTGGCTCTTGGGATAGAAGGTGAAGCGCGGCAGCTTGCGGATCACCTCGCCGGTCAGCGGGTCGAAGGCAGCTATGTTTTCCACTTCGTCATCGAACAGCTCGATGCGGATGGCTTCGAGGTCCGACTCGGCCGGAAACACGTCGATCACATCGCCACGCACGCGGAAGGTAGCCCGGGCAAAGTCCATTTCGTTGCGGGTGTACTGCAGGTCGGCCAGGCGGCGCAGCAGGGCCCGCTGGTCGAGCTTGTCGCCACGGTCCACGTGCAGGACCATCTTCAGGTAAGTCTCGGGGCTACCCAGGCCGTAGATGCACGATACCGTGGTGACGATGATCGCATCGCGCCGCTCGAGCAGCGCCTTGGTCGCCGACAAGCGCATCTGCTCGATATGATCGTTGATCGAGGCATCCTTCTCGATGAAGGTATCGGACGATGGCACGTAGGCTTCGGGCTGGTAGTAGTCGTAATAGGAAACGAAATACTCGACGGCATTGTTCGGGAAAAACGCCTTGAACTCCCCGTAGAGCTGCGCAGCGAGGGTCTTGTTGGGCGCCAGCACCAAGGTGGGCCGCTGCACCTGGGCTATCACGTTGGCGATGCTGAACGTCTTGCCCGAACCGGTCACCCCCAGCAGCGTCTGGTGCGAAAGGCCCGCCTCGATGCCTTCGACCATCTGGCGGATCGCCTCCGGCTGGTCGCCGGCCGGCTGGAAACGGGTGACGAGCTGGAACTCGGACATGACGGACCTCGGTGCTGTGCCACGATAAATCGAGGCACTGTAAATTTAGCCAGTAGTTTATACCCGATCATGGCTATCCGGCGCCAGTTTCAAGGTCCGGGCCCGGGCATTCCTAGGTATGGACCGGTCAATTGGACTAATGCTCGAAAAATATTCCCTCGAACGGCAGTAAAACCTGCGCCAGACTGTCGCAGTCCCCGGCGGGGATCACTATACTGACTCCCCGTTTGTGCACCGCTTCAGTGCATTCGGCTGGAGCGTGCAATTCCTATCACACTCCAATCAGAGCCAAGGTAACAATGAGCCTGTTTTCCGCTGTCGAGCTGGCACCCCGCGACCCTATCCTGGGCCTCAACGAAGCATTCAACGCCGATCCCCGAACCGACAAGGTGAACCTGGGCGTTGGCGTCTACTGCAATGAGGAAGGGCGTATCCCACTGCTGCGCGCAGTGATCGAAGCCGAAACCCAGCGCGCTGCCCAGCACGCTTCCCGTGGCTACCTGCCGATCGACGGCATCGCTGCCTACGACCAGGCCGTGCAGAAACTGCTGTTCGGCGCCGAGTCGCCATTGCTGGCCGCAGGCCGCGTGGTCACCACCCAGGCGGTGGGCGGCACCGGCGCCTTGAAGATCGGTGCCGACTTCCTCAAGCAGCTCTCGCCGGACGCCGTAGTCGCCATCAGCGACCCGAGCTGGGAAAACCACCGCGCGCTGTTCGAGACGGCCGGCTTCCCTGTGCAGAACTACCGCTACTACGACGCGCCGACCAACGATGTGAATCGCGCGGGCATGCTCGAAGACCTCGAGGCGCTGCCTGCGGGCTCGATCATCGTCCTGCACGCCTGCTGCCACAACCCGACCGGTGTCGACCTGAGCCTGGCCGATTGGAATAACGTGCTTGAAGTGGTCAAGGCCAAGGGCCATGTGCCGTTCCTCGACATGGCCTACCAGGGCTTTGGTGACGGTATCGCCGAAGATGCCTTCGCCGTGCGCCTGTTCGCGGAATCCGGCCTGAGCTTCTTCGTCTCCAGCTCGTTCTCCAAGTCGTTCTCTCTGTACGGCGAGCGCGTCGGCGCATTGTCGATCGTTACCCAGTCCAAGGACGAAAGCGCCCGCGTGCTGTCCCAGGTCAAGCGCGTCATCCGCACCACCTACTCCAACCCGCCAACCCATGGCGCCAGCATTGTCGCCGCCGTGCTCAACAGCGAAGAGCTGCGCCAGATGTGGGAAGTCGAGCTGGGCGAGATGCGAGGCCGTATCCACGGCATGCGCAAGCAGATGGTCGAGCTGCTGGCCGAGTATGGCGTCAAGCGTGACTTTGGCTTCGTTGGCCGTCAGCGGGGGATGTTCTCCTACTCGGGACTCAGCATCGAACAGGTCGCCCGTCTGAAAAACGAGTTTGGTATCTATGCCCTGGACACCGGCCGCATCTGCGTCGCCACCCTCAACCAGAGCAATATCCACGGTGTTACCAAGGCCATCGTCGAAGTTCTGTAACTTGATCCAGCCAAGGGGAGGCTTGACTTCCCCTTAGCAATCAGTAAGATACGACACAGATTCCGCGATAGCTCAGTCGGTAGAGCAAATGACTGTTAATCATTGGGTCCCTGGTTCGAGTCCAGGTCGCGGAGCCAAACATTGAAAACCCCCAGTTGCGCAAGCACTGGGGGTTTTTTCGTTTCAAAGGGCAGCGTCCGACTGTCAGGGACGCCCAAGGGGATAGAATTCCCCGCCACTCCACACGCCAAGCCACTGCTCGCCGTCGATCTGCCGCAGCACCGCCAGCTCGACGAGCTGGTAGAAGACATTGCGGTGAATCAAGGCCTCCAGGTTGCCACGCATGCGCACATAGGGCGCAGGCTCCTGGGTACGCGGATCGGTTTCGACACGCAGCGGAAATGCAGCCCCGGCTTCGACCTGGTCCTCGACATTGCTGGTGAAGCGAAGGACCTGCTGCTCCCCACTGCCAAGCACCTCGAGGGCTACCGCGATGAAAGGCGCGTCATCGACCTTGATCCCGACCTTCTCGACCGGCGTAACCAGAAAGTAGTCATCGCCGTCGCGGCGGATGATGGTGGAGAACAGCCGGACCATCGGCTTGCGGCCGATCGGCGTACCTTGGTAATACCAGGTGCCGTCTCGGGCGATACGCATGTCGATGTCGCCACAGAACTCGGGGTTCCAAAGATGCACCGGTGGCAAGCCCTTGCCGGCCTTGGGAATCTGCCCCAGAAGATCATTCGCCTTTCCGGTATCCGTCATCACCCTCTCCTGTCAGCGGCTCATGCCCAAAAGGCTACGAGCGTAATCGCGCATGGGTGGGCCTAGCAAATCTTCCGGCCGGTTACCATGGAATGTCAGCAAACCGCCGCGGCTCTTGATTCGCGAGGAGTCGATCAGGTAGCGCGTACTGGTCTCGATGAGCATCATCTGGACGACACCCGAATCAAGGCCCAGGCGATCGACAGCCTGTTCGTCATACCACTCGTCACCCGTGCCGATACGGTCGTCGGTGCGTGCGTATCGGGTATACAACACATAGTGGGCGCCCAGCGAACGGGCTTGCGCAAGCGCCTCTTCAAGACCCAGCGGCCCTTGCGCACGGCGTACCAGCGGGAAGTACTCGACGAAACCGTTGTAGGCTTCTTCGGCGACCACATTGGGCCGCGGATAGGCTCCCTTGCCAGGTGGCACGAAGCTGCCTTGGCCAATGAAGATGAATGAATCGGGTTGCAGGCGCACCGACAGGGTCCGGCGGGTATCGCTATGATCGAGCAGACCGGCGTCGCTCATGTGATAACGGACCCCTTCCCCCATATCGCTGACATTCATGCAGCCACCGAGCGACACCAGCGCCAGCAGCAAGACCAGACTACGCATTCTTCCTCCACAAGCCGGCGACGGAAAACCGGCGAACAGCCCGCTGATGCAGCTTTTACGCCAACTCAGCTCATGGAGCGCTCGTCCATCGTCAGTTCGTGGGTTCTGGATCACGCTTGCGCTTGTTGCCCATGCGCACGCCGATGTCCATCAGGAACTGGAAGAACCCTTCCTGGTCCTCCAGTACATTGCTCCAGAATGGCGAGTGATACAGGGCCACGGCGCCATGTACCAGCGCCCATGCGGCGCAGTAATGGAAGTACGGAGGCACGTCCTCGAGCTTGCCCTCACTGATCCGTCCCTTGATCAGCAACGTCAGGCGGTCGAAGTTGGAGGCACGGATGCGGTGCAGCTCTTCGACCAACTCGGGCACCTGGTTACCCTTGACGACCTTTTCTTCAAGGCGGTCGAAGAGCCGGTAGCGCTGCGGATCGCGCATGCGGAACTCGAAATAGGCGCGCGACAGGGCTTCCTTGTCGCGATCGACATCGGCGGAGTGCAGCAGCTCGTTCAGGTCGCGCTCGTAGTCGAGCATAAGGCGCAGGTAGATCTCCGCCTTGGACTTGAAGTGCTTGTAGATCGTGCCTTTGCCGATGCCCACGGCATCAGCGATCATCTCGACGGTGACGCTGTCTTCACCCTGTTCGAGAAACAGCTTGAGGGCCGTATCGAGGATTTCTTGCTCGCGACGGCGAAACTCACGGACCTTACGAGGTTCTTTCTGCATAAGAAGGACTGGATGAAAATCGAAGCGGATTATTATGCCTAACTTGCGGGAAATTGCACGGATCTTCCGATCATGGCTATGTTTCATGATGAGTTCGAGCTGTTTTCGCGCCGGTGTTCACGCGTACCACCCAGCCAATGTGCGTGGCCCCGGCGCTTGCGCGACGCGGTGGCACGTTTCGACCGCGAGAACGTTTGCCTCGACCCCAGGGGCTGATTTCCACCCATCCAGGCCGATTGTCGGCGAGATATTCAATCGGATGGAAGGGAGCGTCATGCGCTGAGCGTTCCAGCAACCGGCTGCGTATTCCAAATCTGTTTAAAAAACGACCAGCCATCGGTGGCGTCATGCCGATCATGGCCGATACTTCACATGTCAGCGCCGCGCATCCCCCCATGCAGCGCGCTGATGAAGGTGCCAGGGACCGAGTACCTTTGTTTTACTCCTAATGGTCTTGACCCGGATTCACCCCCCAGAACCCGGGTTTTTTTTGCCCGGCGTTTATGCTTCCCCGCAGGCTCTATACCTTGGTATAGCCGTGTTATCTCAATGCTTGCTGGCATCCCGCAAGCGCGGATGCAAGACTTTCCCCCGCTTCCATCAGAGCTTCGCAACCCCTCGGCACGGAGGACAGTCCCATGGACCCCGATCCCCATTGGCGCCAGAGCGCGCCTGAATCACACCAGTCATTCACCTTGGTTCCATCGTATCGGGCACCGGCCTCGAGACTCCCCCCTACCTGAAGACATGAGGGGCGTCGGCGGCCGCTGCCCTGAGGCAAACCTCATGTTGACATCCAACGCTCATCCCACTCCTGCCGCCAGCGCACGCGCCTCAATGCGCAGTCTCCAGGCCATGGTCTGGACGCGGCCTGCACGCAAAGCCCGCACCGCTCCCTTCAATACGCCGAGGCCATGGTCTCGCTACGAACGCCTGTCCTTCTCGATGCTGGGCTGCACCTGGGGAATTCTCATCCTCGCCGTCAGCGCCTTGCATCTGGGCAACTACGACCTGGATACCCGCACCTCCTCCACCTCCGGCTCGCATTCCGCCTTTTACGAGACTGCCCGCGGGATGAAGCCCGACACCCTGCCCCCACGAGCGCCAATTCCAGAAGGAAACCAGCCATGACTCTGTCCTCGGCGAACGCCCATGGCTGGCTACGCATCAACAGCGCCGCCGCGCACCTGAACGAGATCCGGCAGGCCCTGGGCTTCGACATCCTTCGAACCGAAGAGCAGCTCCTTGGCCAGGATGGAACCTACAGCTATTTTCCGATCACTTTCCTGGGCCTCGAAAACGGCCGCAGGCAAGCCAGCAGGATCATCTTCGTGCTCGGCCGGCAGCAACTTGTTTCGCTGGAGCCCAACCCTGCCCCACAGGCAATCACGCTAGCCCAGGGCCGGCTTGACCACGACGCCCGCGAGGGCACAGCGCTGGCGAGTTTTGCAGTCATCCTGCAGGCGCTGAATGACGCCACCGACGAGCTGCTCGACTCGCTGAACGAAGATCTGGGCAAGGTTCTGGTACAGACAAACTCAGTGCTCAACAGCCTGGAGGCACGTGACCGGGACTTCGGGGTGAGCGATGTGGTCGCGGCCCAGCTCAGCCTGGGGGAGGTGGAGGAGTTGTTGTCAGACTGCATCGAAAGCCAGCTTCAATTGGCCCTCGCCGCTCGGCATGTGCTGTCGCGCCTCGCATGCGACGAAGCGAATCTCAAACCGCGGTATCAGACGCTCATCGCCGATATCGAGGCCGTCGAAGAGCACGTGAGCTTCGTCCACGACCGTGTCCGGCTGTTGCAGACCACCAACAACATGGCCCTGAACGTCAAGCAGAACCAGATCGTCAAGGTGTTCTCGGTGATTACCGCAGTGTTCCTGCCGGCGCTGCTCATCTCGACGTACTACAGCATGAATATTGCCAACATGCCCATTCTCCAGTGGCGGTATGGCGAACCCATGATCATCGGGCTCACGGCCGTACTGGCGGTGTTGCCACTGCTCTACGTGAAGCACCGTGGTTGGTTGCGGTAGCCGGCAGCCCGCCGACAGCCCGACCCCGGCGCTCAGCCGCATCCTTTTGGAGAAATCGACATGCACACCAATTCCAACTGCTCGACAGCAGACGCCACTACCTCGTCCCAGAAGCTGCAAGGCCTGGTCTGGAACCTCGACCTTACCCTGCGAGACGACGCCAACCAGGCCGCACAACAACGTCGCAAGGCCATCGACCAGGCCCGTGCGAGCCGCCCTCGCACGGCCCAGATCGAGCGCGAGATCATGACCGCGGTCGTCCTGCTGTACGCCCTGATCCTGGGCAGTTTCGCCGGCTTGCATGTGTATGGCGAATACGCGCTCCCGCCCCACGCTGCCTCGACCGAAATCTTCAGCGAAGGGCTAGAGCCATGACAGACCTTCAGAACTCGCCGGTGCCTGGCCACGAGCATCCAATTGCGCTGCAACAAGCCGGCTGGGTGCGCGTGCATGCAGACCGGCGCGAACAGATGGATGCGGTGCATCGCCAGCATGGACTCGACCTCTCGCTTCCACGTGGCCGCGCCGCCGCCGAAGAAGGCGACTTCATTGTCATCCCGATTGAGCTGATCATCCAGCAGGAGCAGCAGTATCTGGAGACCAGCGTACTGTTCGCGCTGAGCCAGGACGTACTGATCAGCCTTGAGCGAGACGTGTGCATCAATGCGCTGGATCATGCCGGCCAACAGCTGCTCGATGACCTGACGGCCGGCCGTGCACTCGACCCTGCCCAGATCTTGTTCAGCCTTATCGAATCACTGAACGACACCGCCCATGCGGTGATCCGCGATATTGCCGCGCGCCTGGACGAGCGCAGCGAAGCGGTGGTCATTGCCAGCGGTGGTTTCGAGACATCCAGGCGCCAGGCTGGCGTTGCCGATATCGCCGGAACCGCCATCGCACTGGGTGAAGCCGAAGAGCTGGTTGCCAAGGCCGTGGAGGGGCAGTTGATGCTTGCGAGGGCTGGACGGTGGTTACGCCGCGTCGTCAATGACGACCGTTTCGAGCAGAGCGTGCCCATGCTGCTGTCTGACATCCAGAGCCTGAGGCGGTACGCACGCTTTCAACACGACAAGATTCGCAACCTCCAACAATCGCTGATGACCACCATGGACATCAAGCAGAATCAGGTCGTCAAGGTCTTCACGGTGATTACCGCCGTGTTTACGCCACCCACCCTGGTAGCGTCCTTCTACGGTCAGAACTTCGCGCACATGCCTGAACTGGAACTGCCCTGGGGGGAATGGATGGTAATGGGCCTGACGGGGATGTTCGCGCTGTTGCCGCTGGCCTACATCAAACGCAAGGGGTGGATGCGATGAACACGATAAACCAGTTGCCCGCATGGCAGCGGCTGCACGTTGCTGATCCCCAGGCGCTCGAAGACCTGGGCCTGCTCCACGGCGTTGACCTGATCCCCGAGCGTATCGCGCGGACAGGCACGACCCTGCGTATACGCTGCGCACGGCTCAAGGACGACCAGGTATTGGTGACCGACCTATTGTGGCATCAGGGAGGCGACGCCGATCCGCTGTTCACGGTCGAGACCGGACACCGGGTGTTACGCCCCGGCCAGGCATTCGAGCGAGTCCAGGCCCAGGGGTTGTCACCTTCCAGCTCCCAGTCGATCGCGCTGGTCCTGTTGCAGCAATTGCTCGGCCAGACCGGCATGGTGCTGGAACGTATCGACCAGGGCCTGTCCATCTCCATGTCCTTCATTCGGGCCTTCCAACTGAATGTGGGCACCGAGCGGACGCGAGGCACTGAGGACCTGGTGGATGTCGATGGCCAGATGTCGGCGTTCGACCAGCCACTATCCTTTGTCCTGCAGTCGCTCGACGATATCGAACGCGCTGCGCTGAGACTACGGCGGCAGGTGTCCCAGTCCTCAGGAGCAAGCATGCAGGACCTCGACGACCTGGTCGCACATATCGAGGGGGTGCAGCGCCGTGCACGCTTCATGCTTGAACGGCAAAGGTTTCATTGGCGGGCCGCTGGCGAGACGGTAGCGATGAGCGACTTGAATGTCACGAAGGTATTCAGTGTGCTGTGGGCCGCGTTCATCCCCGGTACCGCGCTGATCAACTGGTATGGGCAAAATTTCCAGGTGATGCCAGAGCTGTCCTGGGAGGGCTCACTGTGGACACAACTGTTCGCGGTGCTGGTGCTGACCGCAGTGCCGGTGCTGATGGTCAAGCATTCCGGGGCCTTGCGGTGACACGCCCATGGCCTGCTGCTCATCGCCTCGGACCGCAGAGGTTTTTCAAGGTGTGTGTGGCGCACTTCAGCGCGCCCACCCCATGGTAGCCTCGCGCTTACAGGGCCGGCCCCGGCCTGAGCCGGGGCCAGCCTGCGGATCTCCCAGATACCTGATGAACTGATGAAAACGCAACGCATGCCCACGACATCAGCCTACAGCCAGGCGCTTCGGCTCGCGCTCATGGTGGGAGTGATGGCCGCGATCTTCTACATCGACAGCACCACGAGCTACGAAATCGCAGTGTCGGTGTTCTACGCCGGTGTGATCCTAACCGCCGTGCCTATCCTCAGCCGCAAGTCCGTGATGACTTTGAGCGCCGCCTGCATCTTCATTACGCTGCTCAGCTTTGCCATCACCGTGCGGGGCGACTATCGCGCCGGCCTGGTCAACATGACCATCAGCATTGTCTCGATCCTCATCACCGCCCATCTTGTGCTGAAGATGGAAGCGGCCCGCGCCGCCGCCCATGATGCCCAAGCACACCTATTGCGCATCTCCAGGGTCAAGAGTCTCGAAGGCCTGACCACTTCGATCGCTCACGAGGTCAACCAGCCGCTCGCCGCAATCGTGACCAGCGGCAATGCGTGCCAGCGCTGGCTGGATCAAGATCCTCCCAACCTCGACAAGGCGCGCCTGGCCCTGCACCGTATCCTCGGCGATGCGACCCGTGCCAGCAATATCATTGCCCGGGTTCGCAGCCTGACCCAGGGCGAACCACCACAGCGTCTGGCATTTGATTTCAACGAGGCGGCCAGGGAGGTCGTCGCCTTGTCGAGAAATGAACTGGCACGGGCTGGAATTGTGCTTGAGGCCGAGCTTGGTCCTGAGCTACCGCTTGCGCTGGCCGACCGGATACAGGTGCAGCAAGTGATCGGCAATCTGCTGCTCAATGCGATCGAAGCCACGGCGCCGGTTCCAGCTGGCAGCCGTACCATCAAGCTTGCCTCGGCCCGCGAACAGGCCATGATCGTATTCAGCGTCTGCGACTCGGGCACAGGACTCGCCGAGGCTGACCGTGATCGTCTGTTCGAGGCCTTCTGGACGACCAAGGCGCAAGGTATCGGCGTTGGGCTGAGCATCAGCCGAACGATCGTCGAAGCCAACGGCGGTCATATCTCGGCAAGGCCGAATGAAAGCGCGGGCGCGCTTTTCTGGTTCAGCGTGCCGACTCTGGACGAGGAGCCTGCATGACAACCCCTCCCACCATCCCCGCACAGCCTGTTGTCTACGTGATCGATGACGACAGCTCCATGCGCGCGGCGCTGGAAGACCTGCTGGCTTCGGTCGGCCTGACGGTACGTGCATTCGCCTCCACGAGGGCGTTTCTTGCCAGGCCGATCGAGCAGGCGCCGGGTTGCCTGATACTGGATGTGCGCATGCCTGAGCAAAGCGGCATGGATTTTCACCGCCAGATGCTCGGGATGGGCATTGAACTGCCGGTAGTCTTCATCACCGGGCATGGTGATATCGCCATGGGCGTGACCGCTATCAAGCGCGGCGCCGTCGAGTTCCTGACCAAGCCGTTTCGTGATCAGGATCTGCTCGATGCCATCCATCAGGGACTTGAACAGGACCGCGAGCGCCGCGAGTGCAATGCGGCCGCCGCGTTGCTGCGAGGCCGCTGGATGTCGTTGACCGAAGGGGAACGGGACGTGGTACGACTCGTGGTGCAGGGCTTGCTGAACAAGCAGGTCGCCGCGCTGCTGAACCTGAGCGAAATCACCGTGAAGGTGCGCCGGGGCCATGCCATGCGCAAGATGCAAGTGCAGTCGCTGGCGGCCCTGGTGCGAGCTACCGAGAAACTGGAGTGTTCACTCGTGCCAACGGGAACAGGCGCTTGAAGTTGGCCGTGGTCTGCTCGGCCAACTGCTCGTAGCGCTCGCCGCGGACCAAGGCTACGAACTCCGCCACTTCGCGGACATATTCGGGCAGGTTGGGCTTGCCCCGGTACGGAATAGGCGCCAGGTAAGGCGAATCCGTTTCAACCAGCAAGCGGTCCGCCGGTACCTGACGCGCCACGTCACGCAGCGCCTCTGCGTTACGGAAGGTCACGATGCCCGACAGGGAGATGTAGTAGCCCAGGTCCAGCGCGGCTTTGGCCATGTCCCAGTCCTCAGTGAAACAATGCAGGACGCCGGCCTGGGGCAGGTTTGCCTCACGCAGCAAGGCCAGGGTATCCGCCCGCGCTGCACGGGTATGCACGATCACTGGCTTGCCGGTAATGCGCGAAGCTTCCAGGTGCAGTCGGAAGGATGCCTGTTGCAGCGCGGCAGCCTCGGGCTCGTAGTGGTAGTCCAGGCCGGTTTCGCCAATCGCCACCACATGTGGATGGGACAACTCCTGCAATAGCCACTCCAGCGCTGGGGCCTCCCCCGGCGCAAGGTCCAACGGATGCACGCCCACCGAGCAGTCGACATCGACGTAGCGGTCGCTCAAGGCCTTGACCGCGCCGGCATTCTCGGCGCTGACGCCTATGCACAGGAAATGCCCGACACCACGCGCACGGGCCGCCTGCAGGGCAGCATCGAGGGATCCCTGGTGGGCGGTCAGGTCAAGACGGTCAAGGTGGCAATGGGAATCTACAAGCATGGGCTTACGGCACGTGTTGAAAATGGAGAATGACCGGGTTCAGCGCGAACCCGGCAATTGAGCCCAGGAAGCCAGCAAGGCTTCGAGCAGCAGAACGCGGTTCAGGTTGGCCTTGCCGAGCACTTTCTGGCGCTGGGCCAACACCCACTCCTGAATAGCCAGGACCTTGTCCTGACGGCTTTTCTGGGCCAGGTACTGGACCACCTTGCGCATATCGGTCAAGCCTAACCCTTGCTCGTCCTGGGTCAACTGGTAACGCAGAATCAGGTGTGACCAATCGCAGAACCAGTCGAACAGCAGCAACAGCGGGACACTGCTCCACGCTTCGGCCAGTTGGCTGGGGGACTGCTGCTGCTTGAGCAGCTTCTTGACCCCTTCGGTAACCAGCGCGCGTTGTTCGCGGACACCCTGCTCCTGCAGCTTCACGGCCAGCAGTGGCGAGCCCGCGGCCAGGCTGAGCAGCTCGCCGCGCTCCTCCTCGCCGGATGAAGGCAGGGCCTGTGCCAGCCAGGCCTGGCTCTGGGCAAGGCTGGGCTGCGGGCAGGCCACCTGTTGGCAGCGGCTCCTGATAGTCGGCAGCAGACGGCTCGACTGATGGCTGACCAGCAGCAGCACGGTATCGCCCGAGGGCTCTTCCAGGCTCTTGAGCAACGCATTGGAAGCATTGATGTTCATCGCCTCGGCAGGCTCGATCAGCACCACCTTGCGGCCACCCATCTGCGCGGTCTGCACCACGAATGACACCAGTTCCCTGACCTGGTCGACCTTGATCGGCTTGTCGGCCTCCTCCGGCTCCAGGACGAAATTGTCCGGGTGACTGCCCGCCTTGAGCAGCAGGCAGGACTTGCACTCGCCGCAGGCATCCGCGCCCTGTGCCTGCTTGCACAAGAGACGCGCCATGAGGCGCTCGGCCAAGGCGCGCTTGCCCGTCCCCTGCGGACCGTGCAGGAGATAGGCATGGGCATGCTGGCTGCGTCCGGCCAGTTGCTGCCAGAGCGCGTGCTGCCAAGGAAAGACCTCAGCCACGGCAACGTTCCACGATTGCCGGGAGCAGACCGTCGATGGCGGCTTGCACTTCTTCAAGGGTTTGCGCAGCGTCCAGCAGATGGTAACGCTGCGGTTCGCGGCCAGCACGCTGCAGATACGCCTGACGCACAGCTTCGAAGAAGGCCAGGCCTTCCTGTTCGAAGCGGTCCAGACGGCCGCGGGCCGCGGCACGGGCCAGGCCAATTTCTACTGGCAGGTCGAATACCAGGGTAAGGTCGGGACGCAGGTCGCCCTGGACAAAGGTCTCCAGCGTGGCGATGCGCTCCACTGACAAGCCCCTGCCGCCACCTTGGTACGCGTACGTGGCATCCGTGAAGCGGTCACACAGCACCACGGCGCCACGCGCCAGGGCTGGACGTATGACTCCCGCCAGGTGCTGCGCGCGGGCAGCGAACATGAGCAACAGCTCGGTATCGGCGTGCATCGTCTCGTCGCTGGGCGCCAGGAGCAGTTCGCGGATTCGCTCGGCCAGCGGCGTGCCGCCAGGCTCGCGGGTAAGAACAACGTCAACGCCCTGCTCACGCAGGCGCGCCGCCAGGTAATCGCGGTTGGTGCTCTTGCCCGCGCCTTCGGGGCCTTCCAGGGTGATGAACAAGCCGCTCACAGGTATTCCTTGCAGTGGGATCATTGCGGCGCCGTTTCAGGGCTCGGCGCCGGGTCTACAGGCTGGGGCGCCTCTCCAGTCTCGGGTGCCGGGCTTGCCTCGGGCAGCGGCTCGGCGTCCTCGGCAGGCTCGTCGGCGGGTACAGGCTCGTCGGCGGGTGCCGCCTCTTCGCCGGCGCCTGGCTGCGTCAGGGGCGCGGGACTGGAACGATAACCGGCGCGGCGCTTGAGCTGGTACTCGCGCACCGCCGAATTGTGCGTATCCAGATCGTCCGAGAAAATGTGGCTGCCATCGCCCTTCGCGACAAAGTACAGACTGGAGCCCGCCGCCGGGTTCAGCGCCGCATGAATGGCCTCGCGGCCTACCATGGCAATCGGTGTCGGCGGCAGGCCGGCATTGGTGTAGGTATTGTAGGGAGTCGGCTCGCGCAGGTCGGCACGGGTGATACGGCCGTTGTAGCGCTCGCCCATGCCGTAGATGACCGTCGGGTCGGTCTGCAGCATCATGCCCAGGCGCAGGCGGCGGATGAACACGCCGGCAATCTCCCCGCGCTCCTGCGGCACACCCGTCTCTTTCTCCACGAGCGAGGCCATGATCAGCGCCTGATAGGGGTCCCGGTACGGCAGCTCGGCGGTGCGCTGGGCCCACTCCTGGGCCAGGACTTCGTCCAGGCGCATGTAGGCCTGCTGCAAGAGTTCGACATCGCTCATGCCGCGCACGAAACGGTAGGTATCCGGGAAGAAGCGGCCCTCGGGGAATACGCCGGTATGGCCAAGACGCTCCATGACTTCGGTATCGCTCAAGCCTTCGAGTGTCTGCTTGACCTTCTCGTGCTTGGCCAGGGCGTTGCGTACCTGACGGAAGGTCCAGCCCTCGACCAGGGTCATGCTG
Organism: Pseudomonas sp. JE3303; assembly: GCF_056312565.1. Taxonomy (NCBI): domain Bacteria; kingdom Pseudomonadati; phylum Pseudomonadota; class Gammaproteobacteria; order Pseudomonadales; family Pseudomonadaceae; genus Pseudomonas; species Pseudomonas sp. JE3303. Next base: position 35,033 of record NZ_JBWGIF010000008.1, on the reverse strand, counting down.
TACTGCACAACCTCTCCACGCCGCCAGACATCGAACAGGTCTTCGACGGTCATGCCGGGCGTCAGCCGGTATTCACCAGTATGCAGGGGCACGTTGATCATGTTGAACCGCCAGTACAGGCGCAGCCAGAAGGCGTCCTTGAGCAGACCCTCCCCTTCCATGCGGTAGAACATGCGGTTCGGATTGGTGCCGGTAGGCACATCCAGCAGGCGCTCTTGGGTCACCTGCAGCGGCTGCTCGAGGGTCGAGTTCAATTTCCAGGCTGACCATCCAAACGCCAGCCCAGCCAGAATCAAACCCATCTCCAGCAGCAGCAAGAATTTACGTCTCACGAATCAGGCATCCAGTAGCGTACGGGCAACGGCCTGCAGTTTACGGGTGAGCGTCCCTGCGGGCCAGTTCAGTGACGCGAAACCTGTAACCGGCCATATCCCATAGACGCTGTTGCAGACAAAAACTTCGTCCGCCTGTTCAAGGTCGGCCAGTGCCAGGTCTCGAATCCGCACCACGATACCGGCGGCGGCCGCGTGCTCGATCAAGGCAGCGCGCATCACCCCGGCCACACCGCAGCGGCTCAGGTCGGCGGTCAGCAGCTGTCCGCCAGCAACGATGAACAGATTGCTGTAGACCCCCTCGACTACCCGCCCGGCGGTATCGCACATCAGCCCTTCGGCATGTTCGCTGTCCTGCCATTCGGCGCGGGCCAGCACCTGCTCCAGGCGATTGAGGTGTTTGAGCCCTGCCAGCAGCGGTTGTTCCGCGAGCCGGGTGCGGCAGGCAAACAGACGAATGCCTTGCGCGGCGTGATGCACGGGATAGGCAGGTGGTGGGCCACCCTGGAGAATGCGCCGCGGCGCGGCTGCGGCGGCTGGCGCATAGCCGCGCTGGCTGTCGCCACGGGTGAGGATCAGCTTGGCCACGCCTTCGCCCAGTTGGCTTGCGTAGCGGCAGATTTCGTCACGCACGAGTGCGGCATCGACCTCGATACCCAGGCGCTGGCAACCCAGCGTCAGGCGAGCGAGGTGATGTTCCAGCAAGGCGGGACGACCGGCCCGCACGGCAATGGTCTCGAACAGACCATCGCCGTAGGCCAGTCCGCGATTCTGCAGGTTGACTGCGGTCGCGGGCTGGCCATCGATCCAGCTGAGCATCAGCCAGCGAACCGGCGGAACACCAGCGAACCGTTGGTACCACCAAAGCCGAAGGAGTTCGACAGCACCACGTCGATCGGCATGTTACGCGCCTCATGAGGCACGAAGTCCAGGTCGCAGCCTTCGTCTGGCTCATCCAGGTTGATGGTCGCAGGTGCCACCTGGCTGTTGATCGACAGCACGCTGAAGATTGCCTCGACCGCGCCAGCGGCACCCAGCAGGTGGCCCGTCATCGACTTGGTGGAGCTGATCGCCAGCTTGAAGGCGTGATCGCCAAATACCCGCTTGATCGCCGAAGCCTCGGCCAGGTCGCCCGCCGGCGTCGACGTGCCATGGGCGTTGATGTAGCTGACCTGCTCAGGATTCAGGCCGGCATCGCGCAGGGCATTGACCATGCAACGCGCAGCGCCTGAGCCGTCTTCGGGCGGCGAGGTCATGTGGAAGGCATCACCGCTCATGCCGAAACCAACCAGCTCGGCGTGGATGGTGGCGCCGCGGGCCTTGGCATGCTCGAGCTCTTCGAGCACGAGGGCGCCAGCACCATCGGAGAGCACGAAACCGTCACGGCCCTTGTCCCAGGGACGGCTCGCACGGGTTGGCTCATCGTTGCGCGTGGACAGCGCGCGGGATGCGCCAAAGCCGCCCATGCCCAGGCCACAGGCCGCCATTTCGGCGCCACCGGCGATCATCACGTCCGCTTCACCGTAGGCGATGTTGCGCGCAGCGGTGCCGATGCAATGGGTACCGGTTGTGCACGCAGTTGCAATAGCGTAGTTCGGCCCCTGTACGCCCAGATGGATCGACAGGAAGCCGGAAATCATGTTGATGATCGAACCCGGCACGAAAAATGGCGAAATCCGCCGCGGGCCCTGGTCATGCAAGGTCCGGCTGGTTTCTTCGATGTTGGTCAGGCCACCGATGCCCGAGCCCATGGCCACGCCGATGCGCTCGCGGTTGGCGTCGGTGACTTCCAGTCCGGCATTGCGCACCGCCTGGAAACCGGCCGCCAGGCCGTACTGGATGAAGAGGTCAAGCTTGCGAGCTTCCTTCGCCGACAGGTACTGCTCGACGTCAAAGCCTTTCACCGAGCCGCCAAAACGGGTGGAGTAGGCAGAAAGGTCCGTATGTTCGATCAGACCAATGCCACTGCGGCCAGCCAGAATGCCCTGCCAACTGCTCGGTACGTCCGTACCCAGTGGCGACAGCATACCCATACCGGTGACCACGACGCGTCTACGCGACACAGCTCTCTCCTTATTCCATTGACGCCGGCTCTTGCAAAGAAAAAACCGCACGCCAACAAAGGCAGTGCGGTTTTTCCCGTCAAGAAACGACGACTACAAACGTCTTAAGCCTGGTGGGCGGTGACGTAGTCGATAGCCGCTTGAACGGTAGTGATCTTCTCGGCTTCTTCGTCAGGAATCTCGGTTTCGAATTCCTCTTCCAGAGCCATCACCAGCTCAACGGTGTCAAGCGAGTCAGCACCCAGGTCTTCTACGAAGGAAGAGCTGTTCTTGACTTCGTCTTCTTTGACGCCCAGTTGCTCGGCAACGATTTTCTTGACGCGTTCTTCGATGGTGCTCATACCTAGTTTTCACTCCTAAAGGACATATGTCAGGCAGCTGGCCGGTGTGCAAGTTTATAGAAAGACGCCTGCTTTTCAAGCATAACGCGCCTCGAACCTGACACTCACCCTCTGCCGGGAATCTGGTTGCAGCTTTATAACGGATTTTAAGCTCCGAGTATGACTCTTTTTTGAAGCAATCCGTCACATTCAGTTGCAAGGTTACATGTACATCCCGCCATTGACCGGCACTGTCGCGCCGGTAACGTAGGCTGCGCCATCGGAAGCCAGGAAGGCGACCACCTTGGCGATTTCATCTGCCTGACCCAGGCGGCCCAGAGGAACCTGGGTCAGCAGACCCTCGCGCTGCGCTTCGGGCAGCTCGCGGGTCATGTCAGTGTCGATGAAGCCAGGGGTCACCGAGTTCACGGTGATGCCACGCGAACCGACTTCACGCGCCAGGGCGCGGCTGAAGCCTTCCAGGCCTGCCTTGGCAGCAGCATAGTTGACCTGGCCGACATTGCCCATGGCACCTACCACCGAACCGATGCTGATGATCCGGCCCCAGCGGGCCTTGGTCATGCCGCGCAAGACGGCCTTGGACAGGCGGTACAGGCTGTTGAGGTTGGTATCGACCACGTCGAACCACTCGTCGTCCTTCATGCGCAGCATGAGGTTGTCGCGGGTGATGCCGGCGTTGTTGACCAGAATCGCTGGCGCTCCGAACTGCTCCTGGATAGTCGCCAAGGTCGCTGCGACAGATTCGGCGCTGGTCACGTTCAGCTCAAGGCCCGTACCGGCGATGCCGTGCTCCTTCAGGGTGGCGGCAATGCGCTCGGCCCCGGAGGCGGAGGTGGCGGTACCGATGACGGTAGCACCCAGGCGGCCCAATTCCAGGGCGATGGCCTGGCCAATGCCACGGCTTGCGCCGGTGACCAGTGCAACTTTACCTTGCAGGCTCATGCAAGTGTCTCCAAGTTCAAGCCAGCGCCGCGACAGTGGCGGCGAAGGCGTCAGGGGTATTGAGGTTGTAGGTGGTGACACCGTCTGCGCAACGCTTGTTAAGGCCAGCAAGAACCTTGCCAGGACCGCACTCGACCAGTTGAACAGCGCCTTGCGCCGCCAGGGTCTGCACACACTCGACCCAGCGTACTGGCTTGTACAGCTGTTCCAGCAGGTCGCGCTTGAGGGTATCCAGGTCGGTTGCGACCGCGGCGCTGACATTCTGCACCACTGGAATCTGTGGCGCCTTCCAGTCGATCGCATTGACCGAGTCGGCGAAGCGCTCCGCCGCCGGGCGCATCAGTTCGCAGTGCGAGGGTACGCTCACCGGCAATGGCAGGGCACGCTTGGCGCCCTTGGCCTTGCAAGCCTCCATGGCACGCTCGACAGCAGCCTTGGCACCAGCAATGACCACTTGACCAGGGGAGTTGAAGTTGACTGCGCTGACCACCTCACCCTCCGCCGCTTGCGCGCAAATGGCGACGACGTCGGCGTCGTCCAGGCCCAGGATCGCCGCCATGGCGCCCTGCCCGGCCGGCACAGCTTCTTGCATCAGCTGGCCACGGCGCTCGACCAGGCGAACGGCGTCCTTGAGCGTCAGGCTGCCCGCCGCAACCAGGGCGCTGTATTCGCCCAGACTGTGACCCGAAACGAACGCCGGCTGCGCGCCGCCCTGAGACTGCCACAGGCGCCACAGGGCGATCGAAGCGGTCAGGATGGCCGGCTGGGTCTTGTCGGTTTGATTGAGTTGCGCTTCCGGGCCGTTCTGGATCAGTGCCCACAGGTCGTAGCCCAGGGCCTCGGAAGCTTCCTTGAAGGTCTCGATGACCAGCGGGTACTGGTCACCCAGCTCTGCGAGCATGCCCAGCGACTGGGAACCTTGACCAGGAAAGACGAATGCGAGGGATGCAGACATTGAACAAGCCCCTAATGATCTTTGGTTCGAAATACGGCACGCCCAGCCAACGGCGGGACGCGAAATCTGAAAACTTTGATGAGAACGCAGACCAACGGGTCACATTTAACCATTCCCCGCCGCCAGACCTAAAGCAAAAGGTCTTCGAGGCGCCCATGCAGGCGCTGTGGCAGGTTTTCCTGAATCTCGATCAGGGCGCGCTGGATGGCGCTCTGCAAGCCTTGGACGCCGGCTGAGCCATGACTCTTGATGACAATCCCCTGCAAACCCAGGAAGCTCGCTCCATTATGCCGCGCGGGCGCCAGGTCGGCCCGCAGCCGCTTGAGCAGCGGCATGGCCATGGCCCCTGCGGCACGGGCCATCAGCCCACCCTTGAACAAGGCCTCGATGCGCGCAGCGATCATGGTCGCAAGGCCTTCGCTGGACTTGAGCAGGATATTGCCGACAAAACCGTCGCACACCACCACATCGGCCTCGCCCCGGTACAGCCCGTCGCCCTCGACGAAGCCAGTGTAGTTCAGCCCACGGGCGTTTTGCAGCAGGCTCGCCGCGAGCTTGACCTGCTGGTTGCCCTTTATGTCTTCGATGCCCACATTGAGCAATGCCACCCGTGGCCGGCTGATCCCCAGCGCCTGGGCAGCCACCGAGCCCATGACGGCGAACTGGTAGAGGTTTTCGGCAGTACAGTCGACGTTCGCGCCCAGATCCAGCAGTTGACAATACCCGGACTGGGTCGGGATGGCGGCGACCATCGCCGGCCGGTCAATCCCTGGCAAGGTCTTGAGCACGAAGCGCGACAGGGCCATCAGGGCACCGGTATTGCCTGCACTCACGCAGGCCTGGGCCTTGCCGTCACGTACCAGCTCAAGGGCCACGCGCATCGAGGAGTCGGGCTTGCCACGCAATGCCTGGGAGGGGCGCTCGTCCATGCCGATGACTTCACTGGCTGCAACGATTTGCAGGCGTGCGCGGTCGGCTGCCGATTGGCCAGCGACAAGAGATTCAAGCAGGGAAGGTTGGCCGACGAGGACCAGGTGAAGCGAGGGTGTAGCCGAGAGGCAGGCGATACTCGCCTGGACAATGCTGCGGGGACCGAAGTCCCCGCCCATTGCGTCGATCGCGATGATCTGAGCGGACAAGGATTACTCGTCAGCGCCCTTGTCGATCACTTTACGGCCACGGTATACGCCTTCTGGCGATACGTGGTGACGCAGGTGAACTTCACCGGTGCTTTTCTCTACCGACAGCGCGTTTTCCGACAGGGCGTCGTGCGAACGGCGCATGTCACGGGCAGAGCGGGATTTTTTGTTCTGCTGAACAGCCATAATTGATTAACTCCTAAACGTTTGGGTCACGCTTTAACTGCGCCAAAACACTGAACGGGTTGGACCGCGATACCTCGTCCTTGCTCGGTTCGGGCTCATCGGCGCCCGCCGGCTGCTGGCATTCTTCCGGATGATGAGCAGGCACGATCGGGAGGGCAAGTAGCAGCTCTTCCTCGATCAGGGCCTGCAGATCCAAAGGATCTTCGCCCAGTTCCAGCACGTCATAGCCTTTCGGCAACGACTGGGTATTCGCACCCTCCTTCACCACAGCGTAAGTACTTTCGCTGTGGATCGGCAGGGTGACCAGCTCAAGACAACGCTGGCAAACCATTTTGACCTCGACGTCCAGCTCACTGTGGAACACCACAGTCTTCTGTTCATCTCGTTCAAAATCGAACTTCGCCTGCACCGTACCGACAGTGTCGGAAAGCGGGTCGCAGAGTCTTTTCAAATCGGCGAGCGGAAGCGAACCCTGAAGGGTTACGCCGCGATCAGCCAATTTGCGCGGGTCAACGTGAGGTGGAATCGGGTCATTCAACATAGGCGCAGCATTCTAGGGATGCCCCCCGCCCCTGTCAAAGGAAATTCGGCAACATTAGCCATGTTAGAATCGGATAACTGACCAGGAGTCCATCATGCTTCCCTTGTTACTGGCGTCCAGCTCTCCCTACCGGCGCGAACTGCTGCAGCGCCTGCGCCTGCCCTTCAGCTGGGCAAGCCCCGACATAGACGAACAGCGGCTGCCCGACGAACCGGCCATCGAGCTGGTCCGGCGCCTGTCGCGGCAGAAGGCCGAGGCGCTGGCCGGGAGCCATCCCGGGCACCTGATCATTGGCTCCGACCAGGTAGCGGTCCTTGGCGAACAGATCCTCGGCAAGCCACATGATCACGACCGGGCGTGCGAGCAGCTGCTGGCAGCCAGCGGGCAGCACGTCACCTTCCTGACCGGCCTTGCCCTGCTCAACAGTGCCACCGGCCAATGCCAGGTCGACTGCGTGCCTTTTACCGTCAACCTGCGCGAGCTGGACCTGCCGCGCATCGAACGCTACCTGGCGGCCGAGCAGCCCTATGACTGCGCAGGCAGCTTCAAGGCGGAGGGATTGGGCGTAAGCCTGTTCCAGAGCACCCACGGGCCAGATGCAACGAGCCTGGTAGGGCTGCCGCTGATCAGGCTGGTGGACATGTTGATCAAGGAGGGGGTTCAGGTACCGTAGCCCACCCCTCCCTCTCGCGGAAAACTAGCGCAGCGACGGCCCCTGGAAGCCCATCCACATGGCCAGGCGCTCGGCCACGCTGGCGCCAAGGCGCTTGGAGAAGCGGTCCAGCGGCGACTCCTGAACGGTGAAGTCGACAATGGTCTTCTCCCCGATCACGTCGCGGGCCACGTAACTGGCGCTGCCCAGGCCGTCTACCAGGCCCAGGCCCTTGGCTTGCTCGCCCGACCAGATCAGGCCACTGAACAGCTCGGGATTTTCCTTGTCCTTCAAGCGCTCGCCACGGCCCTGCTTGACGCTGGCGATGAACTGGCGATGGGTGGTTTCCAGCACTTGCTGCCAGAAGGCAGTCTCTTCCGGCTTCTGCGGCTGGAAGGGATCGAGGAACGCCTTGTGCTCACCCGCGGTGTAGGTGCGCCGCTCGACGCCCAGCTTCTCCATGGTACCAACGAACCCGTAGCCGGCCGCCGTGACACCAATGGAGCCCACCAGGCTGGCCTTGTCGGCGTAGATCTCATCGGCCGCACTGGCAATGTAATAGGCACCGGACGCACCCAGGTCGCTGATCACCGCATACAGCTTGATGCCAGGATACTCGGCGCGCAGGCGGCGAATTTCGTCATAGATATAGCCTGACTGCACCGGACTGCCTCCCGGACTGTTGATCCGCAGGATCACCGCCTTGGTCTTCTCGTCCTTGAAGGCATCACGCAGGCCGGAAATGATGTTGTCGGCGCTGGCCGGCTCCTGATCGGCGATCATCCCGCGCACTTCGACCAAGGCGGTATGACTGGCGCTTCGCGATGCAGCCTTGTCGAAGCTCATCAGGGGCGAGAACAGCGCCAGGACGCCGATCAGGTAGACGAAGGTGAGCAGCTTGAAGAAGATGCCCCAGCGCCGAGCGCGGCGCTGCTCCTGCACACCAGCCAGCAGGGTTTTCTCCAGCAGTATCCAGCTCTTGCGCTCTTCCCGCTCCCCGGGTTCGGATTCGGGTGCCTTCCATTCGTCGGTCATGCTCACCTACCTTGGACGTTAGCGTGCGCGATGCTGGCCCAGCCAGTCGCGCAATTGCGAAAAATGATCGATGCACAGCTGAGGGCCGAACTCGCTCAGAGCCTGCAGCGACATCGCACCGTAGCCGACCGCGACACAATGCATGCCCGCGTTGCGGGCCATCAACAGGTCGAACGATGAATCTCCGACCATCAGCGCCCGCCCCGGTTCTACCTGGCAGTGGGCCAGGATCTCCTCGAGCATCTGCGGGTGAGGCTTGCCGCGGCTTTCGTCGGCGGCGCGGGTGATATCGAAATAACCTTCCCAGCCGTTGGCGCGCAGCACACGGTCAAGTCCGCGACGGGCCTTGCCGGTGGCTACCGCCAGTCGGTAACCCTCGGTGCGAAACGTTTCGAGCGCCTCGGTCACACCCTCGAACAGTGGCGAAGGCTGCACGTCCAGGGCCATATAGATGTCGGCATAGTGCTGGCGGAAGCTCGCGACCTGATCCGCATCAAGATGCGGATAAAGCACGCTGATCGCTTCGGCCAGCGCCAGGCCGATGATGCCCTTCACCGCTTCTTCGGCACTCGGCGCCTCTCCAGCGCGCTCGGCCGCCGTGTTCATCGCCAGGACAATACGGCCGATGGAGTCGGCGAGCGTGCCGTCCCAGTCGAAAATCAGAAGGTCGTAATCAGGATGCACTCAGCCGCTCCACAGTCTTGGCCCACATTTCATCCACCGGCGCCTCGACCTTCAATTGCCCGCCGTCAGGCAGCGGCACGGTCAGCGCATAGGCATGCAGGAACAGGCGCTTGCCACCGAGCTCGCGGATCTCACGGCTGAAATCTTCGTCGCCGTACTTGCTGTCACCGGCGATGCAGTGCCCGGCATGCAAGGCATGCACGCGAATCTGGTGGGTACGGCCGGTGATGGGGCGCGCCTCGACCAGGGTCGCGAACTCACCAAAACGGCGGAGCACGCGGAACAGCGTCAGGGCCTCCTTGCCCTCGTCGTTGATCTCGACCATGCGCTCGCCCGAGCGAAGATTGCTCTTCTGCAGCGGCGCGTTCACCTGCTTCTTGGCGCTCGCCCAGTGCCCACGGACCAGGGCCATGTAGCGCTTGTCGACGCCATCACCCCGCAGGGCAGCGTGCAAGTGGCGCAGCATGCTGCGTTTCTTGGCGATCATGAGCAGGCCGGACGTGTCGCGGTCGAGGCGATGCACCAGCTCCAGCTCCTTGGCGTCCGGACGCATCTGGCGCAACGCCTCGATCACGCCGAAGCTCAAGCCACTGCCGCCATGCACGGCGATACCCGCTGGCTTGTTGAGCACGATGAGCGCCTTGTCTTCATAGACAATGGCGGCCTCCAGGCGCTGCAACAGGCCCTGGGCCACGGGCGCCGGCTCGTCGCGCTCGGGCAGGCGCACCGGCGGCACGCGCACGATGTCACCCGCCTGCAACTTGTACTCAGGCTTGATGCGGCCTTTGTTCACCCGCACCTCGCCCTTGCGCAATATGCGGTAGATCAAGGTCTTGGGCACGCCCTTGAGCGCGGTAATGAGAAAATTGTCGATGCGCTGGCCGGCAAGTTCCGGCGCGACCTCGATCAGCTTCACGCCGGAGGTCGGAGGGGTATTGGTCGTCATTTGGGAATCATAACAATTTTTGATGGATTTGAAGCACTTAATGATTGCTGCTATAGTCGCGAACGCCGCCAAAAGCGGTAGGTCAGCGGCACATGGCACAGCGCCGGCCCTGGCCAACGCAATTCACCAGGACGCGAGGCCGTCCGACGGGGTTTTTGCCAGTTTACGGAATGCCTGGAATCGCCACCAGCGCCGAGTTCGGAAGACCGAAAAAAAACGACAAGAGCGGTGTTTCACCCCCTTACCTGTTCTTTTTCGCTGTACTCAGCCAGCACCGTCGTTTCCACGCAGCCCAGGCGAATGCTTCGGAAATACCTGCCTTGGACATGAATGCGCCAGCTCCCTGTAGGAGATGGCGATAAATGCAACCCGTTGCGGATTCAGCGCGCGGCAGCACCCGATTATCAGGGATACGTGTAGGGTGGAGATGCACAACCATCGGACCGTGTAGTACCGCGTCCGGCCACCGGCCACTGTTTGGCCCGGCGAGCGGACCCGGTCTTGATCAAGATGCCCCAAGGGTGTCCACGGCCGAAGGCTGATTCCTCCTCCTGACTGAGTGCATCTGGCACAACAGCAAGCAGGACGCGTCGTCGCGACTTCGGCAGCACTGGGCAACCAGTCGGTACTGAACGTTGCTGGACACGGGGGTGGCTCGCCACCCTTTGCGCACCCTGACACCGACCATGAGAAGTCGTGTGTGCCGAACGCCGTTTCCGGCAGCCCGGAAACCGACGGTACTACATGAAAAGAATGCTGATTAACGCAACTCAACCCGAAGAGTTGCGTGTAGCTCTGGTGGACGGTCAACGTCTGTACGACCTGGACATCGAGTCTGGCGCGCGTGAGCAGAAAAAAGCCAACATCTACAAGGGCAAGATCACTCGCATCGAACCCAGCCTCGAAGCCGCCTTCGTCGACTTCGGCTCCGAGCGTCACGGCTTCCTGCCGCTGAAGGAAATCTCCCGCGAGTACTTCAAGAAAGCCCCCGAGGGCCGCGTCAACATCAAGGAAGTCCTGAGCGAAGGCCAGGAAGTCATTGTCCAGGTCGAGAAAGAAGAGCGTGGCAACAAGGGCGCGGCCCTGACCACCTTCATCAGCCTGGCTGGCCGTTACCTGGTGCTGATGCCGAACAACCCGCGCGCCGGTGGCATCTCCCGCCGCATCGAAGGCGAAGAGCGCAACGAACTGCGCGAAGCCCTCAATGGCCTGGTTGCCCCTGCCGACATGGGCCTGATCGTCCGCACTGCAGGCCTGGGCCGCAGCAGCGAAGAGATGCAGTGGGACCTGGACTACCTGCTGCAACTGTGGACCGCCATCAAGGAAGCCTCCCTCGACCGCGCCGCGCCGTTCCTGATCTACCAGGAAAGCAACGTCATCATCCGCGCCATCCGCGACTACCTGCGCCAGGACATCGGCGAAGTGCTGATCGACAGCATCGACGCCCAGGAAGAAGCCCTGACCTTCATCCGCCAGGTGATGCCGCAGTACGCCAGCAAGGTCAAGCTGTACGAAGACAGCGTCCCGCTGTTCAACCGCTTCCAGATCGAAAGCCAGATCGAGACCGCCTTCCAGCGCGTGGTCGACCTGCCGTCGGGCGGCTCGATCGTCATCGACCCGACCGAAGCCCTTGTCTCGATCGACATCAACTCGGCGCGCGCCACCAAAGGCAGCGACATCGAGGAGACCGCCCTGCAGACCAACCTGGAAGCGGCTGAAGAAATTGCCCGCCAGCTGCGCCTGCGTGACATCGGCGGCCTGATCGTCATCGACTTCATCGACATGACCCCGGCCAAGAACCAGCGCGCCGTCGAAGAAAAGGTGCGCGAGTGCCTCGAGGCCGACCGCGCCCGCGTCCAGGTCGGCCGCATTTCGCGCTTCGGCCTGCTGGAAATGTCTCGCCAGCGCCTGCGCCCTTCCCTCGGCGAAAGCAGCGGCATCGTCTGCCCGCGCTGCAGCGGCACCGGCATCATCCGTGACGTCGAGTCCCTGTCGCTGGCGATCCTGCGCCTGATCGAAGAAGAAGCCCTGAAGGACCGCACCGCCGAGGTTCGCGCCCTGGTGCCGATCCCGGTAGCCGCCTTCCTGCTCAACGAAAAGCGCAACTCGATCACCAAGATCGAACTGCGCACCCGTGCGCGGATCATCATCCTGCCGAACGACCACCTCGAAACCCCGCACTTCGAAGTCCAGCGCCTGCGCGACGACAATCCCGAAGCGCTGAACGCCCAATCGAGCTACGAGATTGCCGCAGCGGAGGTCGAAGAGGTTCCACAGACCGCCGCCACCCGCACCCTGGTTCGCCAGGAAGCCGCGGTCAAGACCGCCCCGGCCCGCGCCAACGCCCCGATGCCTGCCACCCCCGAGCCGCAGCCTGCCGCTCCTGTGGCGCCTGCCCCGGCAGCCCTCCCTGAGCCAAGCCTGTTCAAAGGCCTGGTGAAGTCGCTGGTCAGCCTGTTCGCTGCCAAGGAAGAGCCTGTCGCCGCCCCTGCCGTCGCCGAGAAGCCTGCCGCCGAGCGTCCGCAGCGCAACGAAGAGCGCCGCAACGGCCGCCAGCAGAGCCGCAACCGCGGTGGCCGCCGCGACGACGAGCGCAAGCCGCGCGAAGAGCGTGCCGAGCGTGCCCCGCGTGAAGAGCGTCAGCCGCGCGAGGAGCGTGCCCCGCGTGAAGAACGCGCAGCCCGCGAAGAGCGTGCCCCTCGAGAGGAACGTGCACCTCGTGAAGAGCGCGCTCCGCGCGAAGAACGCCAGCCACGCCAGGCGCGTGACGAGCGTCGCGGTAACCGTGAAGAACGTGTGCGCGAACTGCGCGAACCGCTGGACGCCACCCCCGCTGCCCGCGAAGAGCGTCAACCTCGTGAGGAGCGTGCCCCGCGTGAAGAGCGTGTAGCCCGCGAAGAGCGCGCCCCGCGTGAAGAACGCGCACCTCGTGAAGAGCGTGCCCCGCGTGAGGAACGTGTACCTCGCGAAGAACGTGCTGCCCGTGAAGAGCGACCTGCCCGTGAAGAACGTGCTCCTCGCGAAGAGCGCCAGCCGCGTCCACCGCGTGAAGAGCAGCAGCCACAATCCGCCGAACTGGTTGAAGAGGCTGCCGAAGAGCAACTGCCGAACGAAGAGCTGTTGCAGGACGACCAGCAGGAAGGTGCCGAGGGCGAACGCCCACGCCGTCGCTCCCGCGGCCAGCGTCGCCGCAGCAACCGCCGCGAGCGTCAACGCGATGCCAACGGTGACCTGATCGAAGGCGGTGAAGCAGAAGGCAATGCTGAAGGCACCGACGAAGGCCAGAACGAGCAGCCCAAGCCTGCCGACCTGGGTGCCGAACTGGCTGCAGGCCTGGCGGTGACCGCTGCCGTTGCCACCAGCAACATCAGCGCCAATGCCGAAGCCCAAGCTCACCAGCAAGCCGAGCGCGCCACCGAGGCGACCGGCCAGGCTGAACCTGCTGAAGCCCAAGCTGTTGAAACCGAGCGCGCTGAACCTGCTGTCGAAATCGTTCCGGCCGAAGCCGTGACTGCCGCAGATGAAGTTGCCGCCACCCCAGTGGTCGAGCAGCCTGTCAGCGAGCCGGTTGTCGTGATCGAGCCGAGCGCCGAGCCAGTAGTCGAAGTGGTGCCAGAGCCAGTTGTGGAAGCACCGGTGTTCGAGGCCCCGGCCGAAGAAGCCCCTGCCGCCGAACCAGCAGTGGCCCAGGCTGAGGCTTTCCAGGCCGAGACTGCTGAAGCGCCAGTCGACCAAGCCCCTGTCGTTGAAACCGTTGAAACGCCAACTCCGGTTGTCGAAGTACAACCAGAAGCGGTCGAAGAGGCGCCGGTAGCTGTCGAGCCTGCACCTGTTGAAGAGCCTGCGGCCCAGGAAGCTGCTACCGGCTTCCTGCCGAATGGCCGTGCACCCAACGACCCGCGTGAAGTGCGTCGCCGCAAGCGTGAAGCCGAGGCTGCTGCAATGGCCTCGGCCGAAGAGCACAAACCACACGGTTGATGCCCCACGCTGAATAAAAAGCCCCGCCAGTTCGCACTGGCGGGGCTTTTTCATATCTGTCACCGCATTCCTGGAATGATGGTGCTCAGTACAGATTCGGCTCCATCTCCAGCTCCACGCCAAAGCGCTCGTGGATATCCGCCTGGATCTTGCACGCCAGCCCATGCAACTGCTCACCCGTGGCCTGGCCATGATTGACGAGCACCAGCGCCTGCAAGCGGTGCACACCGGCATCACCCTCACGGTAACCCTTCCATCCAGCCTGCTCGATCAGCCAGCCGGCCGCAAGCTTGACCTGGTCATCTCCCTGGGGATAAGCCACCACGCCCGGATGCTTCTCGCGAATCCGCTCCGCCAACGCCACCGATACCACTGGATTCTTGAAGAAGCTGCCCGCATTCCCCAGCTCGGCCGGATCAGGCAGTTTTTCCCGGCGAATGGCACAGATCGAGTCGCTGATGGCCTGCGCCGTCGGCTGCTTGATGCCCTGCTCGCGCAAGCGCTGGCGCACCGGGCCGTATTCCAGATGCGCCTGCAGAGTGCGGTGCAAGGCAAAGCGCACGCGCAGGATCAGCCAGCGGCCTGGATTGCGCTTGAACATACTGTCGCGGTAGGCGAATGCACATTCTTCCAGGGTGAATTCACGGATCTCGCCGCTATGGCGGTCCAGCGCGGTCAGCCCGGCGAACACATCCTTGATCTCCACGCCGTAGGCACCGATGTTCTGCATTGGCGCCGCGCCGACGGTGCCAGGGATCAGGCTGAGGTTTTCCAGGCCGGCAAGGCCCTGGCGCAAAGCCCACTGCACGAAGGGATGCCAAGGCTCACCGGCCTCGGCCTCCACCACTACCCGCTCGCCATCGTCTTCAAGCACACGAAGCCCGCGGCTGGCCATGTGCATGACCAATGCCTGAACGTCACCGGTGAGCAGCAGGTTGCTGCCCCCGCCGATCACCAGCACGGGGACATCCTCCGCAGCGGCGCCCGCCAGGGCCTGGCGGACCTCTACGTCGTCGCGCACCTGGGTGAAGTACCGCGCCTTCACGTCGATGCCGAAACTGTTGTAAGGCTTGAGGGACACTTGTTCCTGCCACTGCGCAGTCACCTCAGGCCTCCAGCAAGCGCCGCACGCGCTCCAGGTCTTCGGGGGTGTCCACGCCTACTGGCGGGGCCTCGATGGCATCGGCGACGTGGATCCGCACGCCATGCCACAGGGCCCGGAGCTGCTCCAGCGACTCGGTCTGCTCGAGCCAGCATGGACCCCAGCTGACGAAGTCATGCAGAAAACCGGCGCGATAAGCGTACATGCCAATGTGCCGACGATAAGGCACGCCCTCTGGCAGCACGTCACGTTCTTTGGCGAAGACGTCCCGGGCCCACGGCAAGGGCGCACGGCTGAAGGTCAGGGCCAGGCCATTACGGTCGCTGACCACCTTGACGGCATTGGGGTTGAAGACCACCTCAGGCTCATCGATCGGCTCCGCCAGCGTGGCGATTCCAGCTTCTGGGTGCGCCGCCAGGTTGGCCGCCACCTGGTCGATGATCACGGCTGGAATGAGCGGCTCGTCGCCCTGCACGTTGACCACGATGGCATCTGCTGCAAGACCCAGCTGCGCGGCAACCTCTGCCAGGCGGTCAGTGCCCGACTCGTGATCGCTGCGGGTCATCAACGCTTCGGCGCCGAAAGCCTTGCAGGCTTCGAGGATGCCGGCGTCATCGGTGGCGATGACCACGCGGCTGGCCGCGCTTTTGCAGGCCTGCTCCCAGACATGCTGGATCATGGGCTTGCCGGCGATCAGCAGCAGCGGCTTGCCCGGCAGGCGCGTCGAGCGCAGGCGGGCAGGAATCACCACGGTGAAATCCAGGCTCATTTGTCCAGGCGCTCGTCGTCGGTCAGGGTACGTGCTTCGCTTTCGAGCATCACCGGGATGCCGTCACGGATCGGGTAGGCAAGGCCTGCGCCCTTGCTGATCAGCTCGGTCTTGTCGGCGCTGAGCTTGAGCGGACCCTTGGTGATCGGGCAGGCAAGGATATCGAGCAGTTTGGTGTCCATGGAAAGTCCTTGAGGCCATCGGCCGGAAAATGAAAAGTCAGGGAAGCAAGCGCTTGAGCTGCGCGTCAAACCAGCCGACAAAGGCCGGGGAAGGCACAGCGTCCACTGCCAGGTACCACCAGTCGTCGGCCGCGAAGACCCGGCATTTCACCGCGTCCTTTTCAGTCATGACCAGCGGCAGCGCCGGGTTGAACGCCAGGCTCTCCGCGCTGAACTGCGCATGGTCCGCGAAAGGATGCGGTATCGGCTGCCAGTCTAGCCCTTGCAGGGTATCGAAGAAACGCTGGGGATTGCCGATGCCGGCCACGGCGTGCAGCGCCTGGCCCGCGGGAAAGAGGTCAAGGCCGCGGCGCTCGCCGGTGCGTACATTGACTAAGGCCACGGGGCGGAGGCTGAATGCGAAGCCCTGGTCGCGGTCGGCCGATGCGCCGTTGAATAGTACCGCGTCGGCTTCGGCCAGGCGCTCCACCGGTTCGCGCAACGGCCCGGCCGGCAGGCAGCGGCCATTGCCAAGCCCGCGGGCGGCGTCGATCAGCACCAGCTCAAGGTCACGGGCGAGGCGGTAATGCTGCATGCCATCGTCACACAGGATCAGGTCGAGGGGCTCGCATTCCAGCAGCGCCTGCACGGCCCGCGAGCGGTCCGGATCGATCATCAGCGGCACTTGGGTGCGCTGGACAATCAGCAATGGCTCATCGCCTGCCTGCTCGGCAGGCTGCTCGGCCCTGACCCGCCAGGGCAGCTCCGGCGGCTTGGCGCCATAGCCCCGGCTGACCACGCCAACGCGCAGCCCCCGGGCTCGGCAATGCTCGATCAGCCAGAGGATCATCGGCGTCTTGCCGGTCCCCCCGACAGTGATATTGCCCACCACCACCACCGGGACCGGGGCGCGGTAGCTTGGACTCTCGCCGTTGAGAAAACGTGCGCGCTTGCGCTGGACGACCTTGCGGTACAGCGATTCCAGAGGACGCAGCAGCGCCAGCGCGGGGTGTCCGGTGTACCAGGCGGCGAGCAGGCGGTCGGCGAAGGCCATCAAGGCGTCCCCTGGGCCGCCTCGACGGTGGTCATGCGCAGTTGGCTGAAGCCGAGCTTGCCGGCGGCATCCATAGCAGTGACCACGGCCTGGTGCGGCGTCTTGCCGTCAGCGCTGATCGACAGCGGCAACTGGTGATCCCCAGCGGACGCCTGCTCGATCGCCTCGCTCAGGGTCGCCAGGTCGCTCTTGGGCAGCAGGTTGTTGTTCACCGAGTAGACGCCCTCGGCGCTGATGGTGATTTCGACCTGCTTGCCCTGCTCGTCCGTCGCTGCCGTGGCGCTGGCGGCCTCGGGCAGTTCGACGCGCAGCTGCGTCTCGCGGGTGAAGGTGGTGGTGACCACGAAGAACAGCAGCAGGACGAAGACCACGTCGATCAACGACGCCAGGTTGATATCCACATTCTCGCGCTGTCGGTTGCGCCGGAACTTCACGCCTTGCCTCCGGCCACTTCGACTTCACGATCGCCTTGAATCACCTCGACCAGCTTGATCGCTTCTTGCTCCATGCCCACCACCAGCTCATCGATGCGGCGCAGCAGGAAACGGTGGAAGAACACCGCCGGGATGCCCACCATCAGGCCGGCCGCAGTCGTGACCAGGGCCTTGGAGATACCCCCGGCCAGTACTGCGGCATTGGCCGTCATCTGCGAGCCCATGAAGGCACTGAAGATATCGATCATGCCCAGCACCGTACCGAGCAGGCCGAGCAACGGCGCCATCGCGGCGATGGTGCCCAGAGCGCTGATGTAGCGCTCCATGTCGTGGATGACCCGGGAGGCGGCCTCCTCGATGCATTCCTTCATGATCTCGCGGCCGTGCCGGGAGTTGGCCAGCCCCGCGGCGAGGATCTCGCCCAGTGGCGAATCGGCACGCAGCGCCTTGAGCTTTTCGCCGGTGAGCTGCTTGTCCTTGATCCAGATCCATACCTGGCCAAGCAGATGGGGCGGCGTCACGCGGCTGGCGCGCAGGGTCCACAGACGTTCAGCAACAATAGCCATGGCAGCGATGGAACTCAGAATGATCGGCACCATCATCCAACCACCGGACTTGACCAATTCCCACACGTTGAGCATCCCCCTGAAAAAGTCCGCCACTCTACCATAGGACCGAGAGGGGCTCATCTGCCGAAGGTCGCCGGACGTTGCAGCGCTAGCGCCAGAAGCGCCGCTGGCTGCGCAGTTCCTGCACCTCGCCATGGCTGCCCAGGCGCAGGCGCAAGGCACCGTGCAGCGAGGTGTCATGGATCTGCAGGCCGTGCCGCCGATAGCGCGCCATGACCTCTGCATGGGGATGGCCAAAGCCGTTGTGAAGGCCCCGCGAGATCAATACGCCACGGGGCGCGGCAGCCTTGATGAACGCTTCGGTGGATGAGCTGCGGCTACCGTGATGCGGGGACTGCAACCAGTCGACTCGCGGGACCGGCGTGGCTGCCAGCCAGGCACGCTCGGCCGTTGCCTCTATGTCGCCCGCCAGCAGCAGCCGCTCGCCCTGCGCCTCGACCAGCAGTACGCACGAGCGCTGGTTGCTGTCCGGCCCCTCCGCCCAGCGCCAGAGCGAAAACCACACGCCATCCCATTCCCAGCGCTCGCCGCTGATGCATGGCCCGGCCTGCAGGGCCGCAGGCAACTCCGCAGCCTCGCCGCTGAGCACCCGGGTGACCGGCACCCCACGGGCGATGGCTCCCGCCCCCCCGGCGTGGTCGGCATGGGCATGACTGATGAGCATCAGGTCGAGCTGGCTCACCCCCAGCTTGCGCAGGGTCGGCAGCACTACCCGTTCGCCGAGGTCGGCCTCGCCCATGGCCGGGCCGGCGTCATAGAGCAACGTGTGATGGCGGGTACGCAGCACAATCGCCAATCCCTGGCCCACATCCAGCTGCCAGACTTCAACCTGCCCTTCGGGTATCTGCTCCCGGGGCACCCAGAGCGCCAGCAGCATCACCACCCCGGGAACGCGCATGGGCATCCCGCGCGGCAGCAACACCAGCACCGCACCCGTGCAGACCAGCGCCCACGCCCACCACGGCAACGGCTCGGGCAGCCATGCTGGACGCCACTGCGCCACCGTCCCCAAGAGCTTGAACAGCACATCGAGCAAGCCGCCGGCTACCCACAACAACCCTTCACCCAGGCCGGCAATGGGCAGCAGCACGGTACCCAGCAACGCCATCGGCAACACCGCCAGGCTGATCCAGGGGACCGCCACCAGGTTGGCCAGCGGACCACTGAGGCTTACCGGCAAGTTCAGCGCCAACAAGGCCGGCAACAAACCGACGGCAATCACGCACTGGGCGCGCGTCCAGGCCTGCCATGGACGCCAGCTGCCAAGGCGCCCGGCAAAAGTGAATATCAGCACGCCCACTGCGCTGAACGACAACCAGAATCCCGGCAACAGGCTCGCCAACGGCTCGAAGAGCAGCACCGCATCGAGCGCCAGCAGCAGCGGCAGGAACACCCCCGATTGCCGATAGCGCAAGCGCCACAGCAGCACCACTGCCAGCATCAGACAGGCGCGCTGCACCGGCACCTGAAAGCCGGCGAGTCCGCCGTAGCCCAGCGCGGCCAGCATGGACAGGGTGCAGGCCCACGGCAGCCAGGGCAGACGCGATGGCCACCAGCCCAACCTTGCCAACCCGGCAACCAGGGCATAGACCAACCCTGCCAGCAAGCCGATATGCTGACCCGAAATCACCATCAAGTGGACCGTGCCGGTATCGCGCAATATCTGCCAGTCTTCGCGTGCCAGACCTGTGCCATCGCCCAGCACCAATGCCACAAGTGTGGACTCCTGGCCCTGCGCATCCACTTTCAACAAGCGCTGGCGCAGGTCGTCCCGCCAGCTGGCGGCGGCCGGCTGCAGCAGGGTTCCGGCCTTGACCGTGCCTGTAGCGCCGATGCGCCTGGCCAACAGTCGCGCTTCCCGGTCAGGGCCATGGGGATTGAGCATGCCATAGGGTCGCTTGAGCGAGACGGCAAGGCGCCAGTGCTCGCCGCTGCGCACCGGCGGGCCATCGAACCAGTTCAACTGCAGGCGGCTTGGCAGCTTGGCGCGGCGCGACTTGGCCTCCCCAAGCTCGAAGCGCACCACACGCTCGCCCCGCTCGGGCAGGCCCACCACCCGCCCTTCAAGCCACAGGGTGCGGCCATCCAGCGCCGGGTCAAGCCGCCCATCCAGCGCTGCCTGCGCCGACCAGCAGGCCCAGCAAAAGCCAAGCACGCCTACGCCCAGTGGCCAGCCCCGCGTGCACAGGCAGCCCAACCCCAGTACCACCAGCGCGCAGAGCCATCCGACAGATGGCAATACCGGCAGCAAACCCAGGCACAACATTCCCGCCGCAAGCGCAAACATCCCTGTGCGCATGAATACTGCTCCAAAACGAAAAACGCCCGGAGAGGAATAGACCAAGGGTGAAGGCGTGCCTGCTTAATATTTGTCACAAAGTCTGAACAAGGCATTCAGGCAATCGGGTGCATACTGGCCCACTCACTCAGCCGAGACCCTACATGCCGCGCAGAATTTTCAAACGCTACATGCCGGATCCGACCACTATCCGAGAGCACAAATCCCTGCGCTTTCTGGGCCGGCTGTTGCACGACCCCAACCTCTGGCACCTGAACCGCCACTCGGTCGCGCGCGCCATGGGCGTGGGCCTGTTCGCAGCATTCATCCCGATACCCATGCAGATGCTGCTGGCCGCCTGCCTGGCGATCGGCGTGCGCGGCAACATGCCCATCGCGGTCAGCCTGGTCTGGCTGACCAATCCGATCACCATGCCGCCGGTGTTCTTCTGCACGTACATGATGGGCGCCTGGCTGATGCAGATACCGCCACGGACCCTGCCCGACGAACTGACCTTCGAGTGGATCACCGATCAGCTTTCCACCCTGTGGCAGCCCTTCCTGCTCGGCTCGGTGGTGTGCGGCGTGCTGCTCGGCGCCCTGGCCTACTGCCTTACCATGTTCTACTGGCGGTGGTGGGTAGGCCGGCAGTGGCGCCGGCGCAAGACGGCTCGATCAGGTGCGCATGCCGCGGCCGCTCACCAGCAGGCGAACGCAGAGGGTGTAGAGCACCGCGGTGGCGACCAGCATGAAGGTGATGGCCGTACCGATACGAATATCCGAAACCCCTAGGATGCCGTAGCGGAACGAGTTGACCATGTGCAGCACCGGGTTGGCCAGCGACACGGTCTGCCAGAACGGCGGCAGCAGGCTGATCGAATAGAACACCCCGCCCAGGTACGTCAGCGGCGTCAGTACAAAGGTCGGTATGATCGAAATGTCGTCGAAGTTGCGCGCAAACACCGCGTTGACGAAGCCCAGCAGCGAGAAGATGGTTGCGGTCAGTACCACCACCAGCACAGTGATGCCCAGGTGATGCACCTGCAGATCGGTGAAGAACAGCGACAGCAGGGTCACGATCACGCCTACCGCCAGTCCGCGCAGCATGCCTCCCATTGCATAGCCGACCAGAATGATGTGCGGAGAAACCGGCGAGACCATCAGCTCTTCGATGGACCGCTGGAACTTGCTGCCGAAGAAGCTCGACACCACGTTGCCGTAGGAGTTGGTGATCACCGACATCATGATCAATCCCGGCACGATGTACTCCATGTAGGTAAAGCCGCCCATGTCGCCGATCTGCCGGCCGATCAGGTTACCGAAGATCACGAAGTACAAGACCATGGTGATCGCCGGCGGCAGCAGGGTCTGGGGCCAGATCCGCAGGAAGCGTCTCACTTCACGGTAGACGATGGTGTTCAGGGCGACCCAGTTGGTCTGCAGCTCGACATTCATACCGCCACCTTCGCCAGGTTCTTTTCCACCAGTGACACAAACAGCTCCTCGAGACGGTTGGTCTTGTTGCGCAGGCTTTGCACCTCGATGTTCTGCAGCGCCAGCTGGCCGAACAGCGCGGTGATGCCCACGTCCTTGTCCACCTGCACTTCCAGGCTGTGCGGGTTGATCAGCCTGCACGGGTAGCCGGCCAGCACCGGCGCCTGGGCCAGCTCCTGCCTGATGTCGAGCACGAAGGTTTCAACGTGCAGCTTGCCCAGCAGCTTGCGCATGCTGGTGTTCTCGACGATGGTGCCGTGGTCGATGATGCCGATGTGGCGGCACAACTGCTCGGCCTCTTCGAGATAGTGGGTGGTCAGGATGATGGTGATGCCTTTCTGGTTCAGCTCGGTGAGAAAACTCCACATCGAGCGGCGCAGTTCGATATCGACGCCCGCGGTGGGCTCGTCGAGAATCAGCAGGCGCGGCTCGTGGATGAGCGCGCGGGCAATCATCAGCCGCCGCTTCATGCCTCCGGAAAGCGAACGCGAGGGCACGTCGCGCTTGTCCCACAGGCCCAGTTGCGTCAGGTACTGCTCGGCGCGCTCCTTGGCAAGCCTGGGCGGGATGCCGTAGTAGCCCGCCTGGGTCACGACGATGTCGAAGGTCTTCTCGAACTGGTTGAAGTTGAACTCCTGGGGCACTACGCCAATGCTGCGCTTGAGCGCTGCGGGCTGGCGGTCCAGGTCATGGCCGAACACATTCACCGTGCCGCTGGTCTTGTTGACCAGGGTCGAGAGGATGCCGATGGTGGTGGACTTGCCGGCGCCATTGGGGCCGAGCAAGGCGAAGAAATCGCCTTCGGCGACGTCCAGGTCGATGCCGTTGAGGGCCTGGAAGCCGTTGCCGTAGGTCTTGGTAAGCTGTCGGATGGACAGGGCAGAACTCATAGCGGGTCACGTACCGGGTAAAGAAGGTTCAGGACACGCCAGATCAGGTCACTGGCGCAGTGAGTGCGGCCATGGTGCAAGGCCAGGCCGCGCAAGTACAGTCATGCATATTGATAGTGACTATCGAGTGAGGCGTGTCGTTCAGGCCGGCGGGCTCAGGTCAGCGCGGTCATGACCGCCGCCTGATAGGCCGGGCGCGCCTTGAGGCGCTCGTACCAGGCTCGCAGGTGATGCATGTCCGGCCGCTCGATGGGCATCTCGAACCAGGCGTAGACGAAGCAGCCCAGCGGTATGTCACCCATGCCTATTTCATCGCCGCTGAGGTACGGCTGATGGGCCAGGGCCTGGTCGGCGATGGACAGCAGGTGCGCGCAGGTCTTGTGCGCGGCGTTGATCGCGACCCAGTCCTGTTGGTCTGGCGGCGTGCGCAGCAGGCCCCAGAACAGCGGGCGGAAAGGCGTGGCCAGGGACGAGGTGGCCCAGTCCATCCATTTGTCTGCCTCGGCGCGCTCGCGCGGGCCGCCGATGTACCAGCCGGACTCGTCACCGTACTCGGCGCACAGGTAGCGCACGATGGCATTGGACTCCCACAGCACCAGGTTTCCATCTTCGAGGGTCGGCACCAGGCCGTTGGGATTGCGGCTGCGGTAGTCGGGCTCGTTGACCAGGCCAAAGGCCCCGCCGGCGTCGACCGATTCGAAATCCAGGCCCAGTTCCTGGGCGCACCACAATACCTTGCGCACGTTGGTCGAATTCTTGCGGCCCCAGATCTTCAGCATGGTGATGTCCTGATCGAATGCGGAAAGATCAAGTCTACTCTATTCCCCGCCCCGCGCTCGGCCGTGTACACAGCGGATCGCGCCGTGGGAAACATCCGCTGCCAATCCCCCACGAACTCCTGCCGCCACACCCTGTCACTGAACAGACGATGCTGCCGCGCGGATGCCGTCTAAGCTCTGCTGGCACGCTGACACGATGATTCCACGGAGGACGGATTATGTTGCTGTTGTGGTTGGTGGTCCTGGTGCTGGGGGTGGCGTATCTCGCCCACCGGCGCATTTCGCCCTTGCCCGCGCTAGCCGCGGTGGCGGCCTACCTGGTGCTGATGGGTGTCTTCAGCCACGCGCCAGGCTGGCTGCTGATCATGTTCTGGCTGCTGCTGGCCGCCAGCGCCGCGTTCGTGCTGCTGCCCGACCTGCGCATCAAGCGTTTCAGCGCGCCGATGTTCGGCTGGTTCCAGCGCACCCTGCCGCCCATGTCGCAGACCGAACGCGAGGCGATCGACGCGGGCACCGTGTGGTGGGACGGCGAACTGTTCAGCGGCCGCCCGGACTGGAACACCCTGCTCGGCTACCCGGCGGCCAGGCTGACCGAGGAAGAGCAGGCCTTCATCGATGGCCCGACCGAAGAGCTGTGCGCGCTGGTCAGCGACTGGCAGATCGGCCAGGACCTGGACCTGCCGCCAGCGGCCTGGGAACACATCAAGCAGCATGGCTTCTTCGCGCTGATCATCCCCAGGGAATACGGTGGCAAGGGCTTCTCCGCCTACGCCCACTCCCAGGTGGCGATGAAGCTGGCGACCCGCAGCGGCGACCTGGCCTCGACGGTGATGGTCCCCAACTCCCTGGGCCCTGCCGAACTGCTGCTGCACTACGGCACGGACGAGCAACGCAACCACTACCTGCCGCGCCTGGCCCGCGGCGACGAGATCCCCTGCTTCGCCCTCACCGGTCCGCTGGCAGGCTCCGATGCCGGCGCCATGCCCGATACCGGTGTCATCTGCAAAGGCCAGTGGAAGGGCGAGGAGGTCATCGGCCTGCGCCTGAACTGGGAGAAGCGCTACATCACCCTGGGGCCCGTGGCCACGCTCCTGGGCCTTGCCTTCAAGGCCTACGACCCCGACCACCTGCTGGGCGAGCAGGAAGAACTGGGCATCAGCCTGGCCCTCATCCCCACCGATACCCCTGGCGTGGAAATCGGCAAGCGCCACCTGCCCCTGGGCGCGGCCTTCATGAATGGCCCCAACAGCGGAACGGACGTGTTCGTGCCACTGGACATGCTCATCGGCGGCCAGGCCATGCTCGGCAAAGGCTGGATGATGCTGATGAACTGCCTGTCGGTGGGCCGCTCGATATCGCTGCCTGCGGTGGGTACCGGCGCTGCCAAGTACACCAGCCTGGTCACCGGCCAGTACGCGCGCGTCCGCGAACAGTTCAACGTGCCGCTGGCGGCATTCGAAGGTATCCAGGAGTCGCTGGCGCGAATTGGTGGCAACGCCTGGCTGATGGACAGCGCGCGCCTGCTCACTGCCAAGGCAGTGGACCTGGGCGAGAAGCCCTCGGTGCTGTCGGCGATCCTCAAGTACCACCTCACCGAACGTGGCCGCGAATGCATCCAGCACGCCATGGACGTGCATGGCGGCAAGGGCATCATCATGGGTCCCAACAATTATCTTGGCCGCAACTGGCAAGGCGCGCCGATCTTCATCACGGTCGAGGGCGCCAATATTCTCTCGCGCAACCTGATGATCTTTGGCCAGGGCGCCATCCGCTGCCACCCGTTCGTGCTCAGGGAAATGGCCCTGGCCGGGCGTGAGGACCGAGACCAGGCACTGGTGGAATTCGACCAGCTGCTGCTCAAGCACATCGGCTTTGCGGTCGGCAACGCCGCCAGCACCCTGGTGCTCGGCCTGGGCCTGGGGCGCCTGGAGAAGGTGCCCGGCGATGCGCTGAGCCAAGGCTATTTCCACGCGCTGAACCGCCAGGCCGCGGCCTTCGCGCTGCTGGCGGACCTGAGCATGATGCTGCTCGGCGGAGCGCTGAAGCGCCGCGAGCGGCTCTCGGCGCGCCTGGGAGATGTACTGAGCTACCTGTACCTGTCTTCCGCCGCGCTCAAGCGCTATCACGACCTGGGTTCGCCCGAGCATATGCGGCCGCTGTTGCGCTGGGCCATGGAGGAAAGCCTGGGCCAGGCCGAGAAAGCCCTGGACCGCCTGCTCGACAACTTCCCCAACCGCTTCATGGGCTGTGCGCTGCGGGTGATCGTGTTCCCGTTCGGTCGCCGGCACACCGGTCCCAGCGATGAGCTGGATGCCGAGGTAGCCGAGCTGATTGGCCGGCGCAAGGGCGATCCGGCGCTCGAGGAGCTGCTCGCCGGTTGCTACCGTCCGCAGTCGGCGGATGACCCGGTGGGTGCGCTGCAGCGAGCCAGCGACCTGCTCGACGACAGCGCGCCGCTACAGAAAACCCTGCACCAGGCCTTGAAGGCCGGCAAGCTGGGTACGGTGCCGGGGGAATCGGCGATTGATGCGGCGTTGCGGGCTGGCGTGGTGCAGCCCGAGGAAGCCGAGCGCCTGAGGGCGGCTGAACAGGCGCGGCGCAAGGTGATCGATGTGGATGCGTTCAGCAAGGAAGAGTTGTTGGCGAGCGAAGGGAAGGTGCGGTGAGGGCTGTAGCATTATTCTCCAGCGAATGTAGGACCACCAAAACCGCGTATACTCCGCCCCCGTTTTTCCGCTGACCGAGGACCTTCCCATGGCCAATCCACACCTGGAGTACCACCTCCAACTCCTGCAGCACCTGCGCACCATCCTGGTGGCCTTGGGCGAGGCCGAGCAGGTGCCCGAAGAAAGCCACTTCCTGTTCCTGGAGCGCTTCGACGAACTGCTGACCCTGCTGCCGCAAGACCCGCTCGAAAGCCAATACCTGGGCCAGGACCTGCTCTGCCAGGTGATCCAGCGCTACCCTCAGATCGCCCACCTTGTGCCGCGCGACCTCTTGTGGCTCTTCGGCGGGGACTGGCTGCATTTCATGCCCGATGACGAGCTCGATCTCTACCAGGCCCTGGAAGAGCGCCGCCATGAAGCTGAGCAAAATGGCGAGCCGTTCGACTGGCATCAGGAAAAGCAGCTGCTGAGCCTGCCCGGACAAGACAGCAAGCACTGACTTTCTTCACACGCCTCGGAGCATAATCCGAGGCGTGCGTCATCGTAATAACGGGCCGTACAATAATTTCTTTGCCGCAAGGCAAAAGAAGAATACCCCTACAGACAGTTTTATTAAAATTAAATTGCAACCACTGGACATTTCAACCCAGTAAAAAATTCCCACAACCCAGTCGCACTATCCCCACACTCAAAATAACCAGACCTGATAGCTCAAAAAAACATTCAATCAACTACCGGTTAATTGATCACCAGCAGTTGCACAATAAAACCTCTTTTATCTAAAATCCCCACTGACCGCATGACAACCGAATACGGGGTCAATATCTTGCAGCGGCCGCGGCCGTGTTTATAAAGGTCCACTGCACTTTCTTATAAGGACATACACTTGAAAAAGTCATTTCTTGCACTTTCGCTTGGCCTGATTTCCGGCATCTGCGCAACTTCCGCGTTCGCGCACACAGGAACTATCAACTTTGAGGGCCGTATCACCGCGAACACTTGCCCCATCGAAGTGATAAACCCAGGTGACGGCAGTCTCGGCAACCTGGTCAAGATGGGGACCCTTCCAGCCAGCCAGTTCAAAGGCACAGGCCAGGAACTCAGCGGCAAGTCTTTCGTCTTGCGGGTGAGCGATGGCGCAGCCTGCTCACTGGCCAGTAACAAAGCCACGGTGACCTTCAACGGCACGGCAGACGCAAGCGGTGACTATTTCGCCGTGACTCCGACCGCCGACGGTGCCAAAGGCATCGCCATCGTCTTGCGCGACCACAGCGGCGCCGTTATCAAACCAGGCACGGCGTCCAGCGAGTACACACTCAACGACACCGGTGCTACCGACATGGCCTTCAACGCATATTACCGCTCTACCGCCACAGCCGTAACGGCAGGTGCCGCGTCAGCCGATGTGCAATTCACGGTCGACATCATCTGACCCACCGTTCGAGCGCGTAGCCCAAGGCTACTTTCTCCGGGAAAGTCCAAATGACCCAGGCGCATCTGCGCGCCTGGGTCGGAGGTAACCCAAGCCATGCCAGGACAGACAAAACCTTCTCCCCGTCCATGCGTCACACTCGCGGCCTGCATCAGCCTTTTCATGTTTGCGATGCCCTCTTCCGGCACGGCGGCCTTGTCACTGAACAATACCCGCGTGGTGTTCGACAGCGACAAGCGCAGTACCTCGGTGGTCGTCAACAATCCGAGCGGCAAACCGTACGCGGTGCAGACGTGGGTCAACACTTTGGCCGATGACACCACCAGCGTAGTCCCCTTGATCTCCTCCCCGCCGTTGTTCCGCCTGGAACCTGGCAAGGAGCAACTGGTGCAAATCAATGGCCTTCCCAACGACCTGCCCGAAGACCGCGAATCATTGTTCTTCTTCAACGTGCAGGAAATTCCGCAAGTGCACAGTGAAACGGGCAATGTGCTGAACATCGCCATGCGCACGCGTATCAAACTGTTCTACCGTCCGGCTCGACTCAGAGGCAATCCCTTGGCACGGCTCAAGGACCTGCAGTTCAGCCTCGGCAGCGAACGTGGCCAGGCACAGCTGCGAGTACATAACCCTACGCCCTATCACGTGACATTCATTCGCCTTGAGATCAAGGGCGGCGGCCAGCATCACACGATCAAGGACGGCGCCATGCTCTCGCCCTTCGGCGAGCACCTGTATCCGCTGAGCGAGGTGGAGCGATCCTCCGGCCTGCAGGCGCATTTCTCGGTCATCAATGACTATGGCGGCTACAGCGAACCTCTGACGCTACCGATCGCGCTGACCCCTTGAGGGGACGGCATCGCGCCATCTGAAAGGATTCACCACAATGACCCCATTCCTGCATCGCAGGCGTGCGTGCCGCTGCGTGCGTGTCGTTTCGTTTTACCTCATCGCAGTCGGCCCGTTGTCGATGCCGGCCCTGGCCGCTGGCGGAGCGCAGTTCCAAGCAGGCTTTCTGCGCCAGGACGATAACCAACCGGCAAGTGCGGGCACTCTGGCTTTGAGGAGCCTGGGCGGCTCCCTTGCGCTGCCGCCCGGTCGCTATAGTGTCGACCTGCAGATCAACCTGCAGCCTGCCGGCCAGCGCCAGGTCGAGTTCGCGCTCGCTCCAGACGGGCTGCTGCGCCCGTGCCTGTCGGCCGCTTCACTGGAGGCTTTCGGGCTGCGGCGCGAAGCGCTCGCCGATCCTACGGCGCTGGAGCATGCGTGTGTGGATCTGGTGCATGCCTTGCCGGGCAGCCAGATCGACTTCGACAGCACCCGGCTGCTGCTCTCTATTTCCATCCCGCAGGTGGCGATGCGCCGCGACATTGCTGGCTATGTCGATCCGCAGCAGTGGGACAGCGGGATCAGCGCCGCCTTCATCAACTACCAGGTGTCCTCGATGCAAGGCTCCAGCCGTTATCGAGGTAGCTACGCCAACCATGATCTGTTTCTCAACAGTGGTGTGAACCTTGGGGAGTGGCGGCTGCGCAGCAATCAGTCATGGCGCCAGGACAGCCAGGGCGAGCGGGCCTGGACCCGGGCCCATACCTACGTCCAGCGAGACCTGCCTGGAACACGGGCCAACCTTACCCTTGGCGAGACCTTCACCGACGGCGACATGTTTCGCAGTCTGGCGATCCAAGGTGTGCGGGTAGCATCGGACCAGAATATGCTGCCCGACTCACAACAGGGATATGCCCCGGTCATTCGCGGCGTGGCGCAGAGCAGGGCGAAGATCGAGGTCTGGCAAAACGGCTATCCCATCTATTCCACCTACGTCAGTCCAGGCCCTTATGCCATCGATGACTTGAGCACCGCCGGCAGCGGGGAGCTGGAGGTCGTGCTGACCGAGTCAGATGGTCAGATCCGGCGCTTTACCCAACCCTATGCAACGCTGGGCAATCTGCTTCGGGCAGGCGTGTGGCGCTATAGCACAGCGCTGGGCCGCTACAACCCGGTCGATGGGCTGGATTCGCCGCTGCTCTGGCAAGGCACCCTGGCGGCGGGCACCGGCTGGAACGCCACCGTGTACGGTGGCCTGCTGGCCGGGGAGTATTACCGCGCCGGTAACCTGGGCCTGGCACGTGACCTGGGCATGCTTGGCGCGTTGGCATTTGACATGACCCACGCCAGCAGCGCGCTCAATACTGCACGGGAGCGCAAGGTCCAGGGCCTCAGCTATGCCTTGAAGTACGGCAAGGCCTTCGAAACAGACACGACCTTGCGTTTCGCTGGCTACCGCTACTCCACCGAAGGCTACCGCGACTTCGATGAGGCCGTGCAGCAGCGGAGCCGGGAGTCGGACTTTCGCGGCAGCCGCCGCAGTCGCCTGGAAGCCTCGGTGTACCAGAACCTCGGGCAAAGGAGTTCGCTGAGCCTGACACTCTCGCAGCAGGATTACTGGCAGCGCAGTGATACGCAGCGACAGTTCCAACTCAATTTCAGCACGCACCAGCGCGGCATCACCTACAACCTGTTCGCCTCGCAGTCGCTGACCGACACACCCGGCAGTGACCGCCTGATTGGCCTCAGCCTGTCGATGCCGCTGACCTGGACGCGCTCCGGAACCTTGAGCTACGACGTGCAACGCTCCGCCAACGGCTATAACCACCGCGCGGCCATGAGCGGCTCAACCATGGAGCATGTCAATTACAGCGCCAGCGTGGCGCAGGATGATCTCAGGCGCCAGTCAGTCGCGCTGTCGGCAGGCTATCAGAGCCAGTACGCCAACTTTGGTGCAGGCCTGACCCAGTCAAGCGACTACCGCAACCTCTCGCTCAACGCCAGCGGCGCGCTGCTCTTGCACGCCGATGGCCTGGAGGCGGGACCTTACCTGGGCGATACCGCGGCGCTGATCGAGGTACCCGGTATCGCGGGTGTAGGCGTGCAGAACGCCCCGGGTGTGCTGAGCAATGCGAGGGGCTTTGCCATGGTGCCTCACCTGCGCCCTTACCGGTCCAACCAGTTGGTGCTGAAGACTGACCAACTCGGCCCTGAGGTCGAGATCGACAATGGCACCGCCCAAGTGGTACCCCGCCGTGGGGCGGTGGTCAAGAGCCGCTTCAGGGCGCGTCAGGTGACGCGCCTGGTGCTGACACTGCGTACGGTCGAGGGCAATCCCCTGCCCTTCGGCGCTCAGGTACGAGACGCCAAGGCCACCGCGCTCGGGGTCGTCGGCCAGGCAGGCCAGGTGCTGCTGGCGACAGGGCAACAGCCGCAGACCCTGGAGGTGCGCTGGGGCGATGACCACGAGTCGAGCTGCAAGGTGGACATCGATCCACAGCACATGACGCAGGCAGAGGGATATCGACTGCAGTCGCTGGCTTGCAGCTGACCGCAGCACCCCAGTTTTTCCCTTCAATGCGCCGCGCAGGGCCTCCCCGTGCGGCGCCATCGAGCAGGTACACCATGAAAGGCATCATCAATGCACTGCTGCTGGCCGTGGCAACCACTGCGGCTGCCACCGAGGCGTCTGCCGCCTCGTATTGCCGCTGGGAGTCCACGCGCCCCGTCGGCCCCTTCACCATGACCCGTATCCTTCCAACCGTCTACGTGCCCGCCAATGCGCCAGTAGGCACCATCCTCGGAAGCGCCGACGCCTACGCGTGGAACACTTCGCCTACCTTTGCCACCGTGGAGTGCCGGAACGAGGGCGACGTGACGATGAATTTCGAGATGTCCCGCCTTACGGCACTCTATCCGGGAAAATTGCCGATGATCGGTCCGGATGACCCCAACGAACATGTGCTGCTCACCAACGTGCCCGGCGTCGGCGTGATGCTGCGAGTGGCGTCCCCCTTCACTGGCGTACCGAGAAACGAATTCAAGCCAGTCGACGGCACCACCCGGCCGCTGGTGCCCTTCAAGGCCCACAAGCCGGACAAGACTCAACTGGACATCAAGGTGGGGGGCTTGCACAACTACGCGACGCTGATAAAAATCGGAGACATTGCCCCAGGTATGCACTCGATCGACCTGCCGCTGTTCCAGGGCACCCTTGACTATGACCGTATCGGGTTGGTGCTTCGATATGTACTGCAAGGCACCGTCATCCAGACCCAATGCAGCATCATCGGCGACCCGGTGAGCGCCAATCCGGTACTGCTCGGCGACTGGGAGGTCGCTGACTTCACCGGCGCAGGCTTCGGCACCAAGGCAGTCCCCTTTCATATTACCTTGAGTACCTGTCTGACCGACCCGGGCGGCATGACCCGGGTAAGCATCGAACTGAATGGGGTAAATGGTTCCCTGCCGATCGGTCCGACCACGTCAGGGGTATTCAGCCTGACCGGCGATTCGACCGCCAAAGGCGTGGGCATCCAGGTGCTGCGTGAGGATGGCTCGCCGCTCGCCCTGGAAGCGGAAGTGCCGCTGGTCCCCGTGGCCAACGGCACAACCATGTTGAAGTTCGCCGCCCGCTTCTACCAGACTGAACCTAGCCGCGAGGTACGGCCGGGGGTGGCGAAAGGGGCGCTGAGCTTCACACTTCGGTACAGATGATTCAGCTGCGCTGGCCGGTCAGAACATCTTGCGCATCGTAGGCGTAGGTGCTTACGAGCTCCTCGCCGTCGTAGACACCGAGCAGGCGGTTCAACGCATCGTACTCAAGCGTACGGCCCGATTCATCCTTGATCAGGTTGCCATTGGCGTCGTATTCCAGGGTAATGAGCGCAGGATAGTCGGCGTGCGTATTGATGATGCTGCTCAACTGGGCCGGGTCGTCGTTGTCGAACTTGTAGGTGGCACGGTTAGAGCCGCCCGCGAACGTGGTGTGTACCAAGGTGATGTTATCGATCTCATCGAAGCGGAACGTCTGGCTCACGATCGTCTTGCCGTACGGATCGACAGGGCACTGCGGTCCCGTGCAATCGTAGTTGGTCAGGCGGCCGCGGGTATCGTAGCGATAGTTTTCCTCGCGCAGCAGGTCAGTGCCTTCGCATAAGGTGCGCTTCGTCAGTGCGTCGACGTCGTTGTAGACCTGGGCCAATGTCTGGAGCGCGCCACTCAGGTCAAAGGTGCGCAGAACCTCACGATCAAATGCATCGTACTCGAGGCAGGTTCTCAGAGACCGAGCGCCTTCCCGTGTGGTGTAGCTGGCAGTACGGCCGAATGCGTCGTATGTGAACTCCGAGGTCAGACTGCCCAGCTCTGTATGTTCGAGCCTGCCATGCACATCGTAGGTATTTGTCTGTATCTGCCCCAGTACGTCGGTATAGGACAACAACCGGCCACGGTAGCTGTAGTCGTACGCCATGTCGTAGTCGATGCCGCCTTGCGAGCGAGTTTCTGTCTTGACCTGGCCGGTGCTGAAATACGTACGTCTCAGGGACTGGTCAGGTACGTCGCAACTGAGCAGGTTCGCGTTCTCAGGATCGTAGTGGTAGTTGGCCGGTGTTCGCGCCAGCCCCCTGTACACCGGCCCCTGGCCCAGTGCGGGCTGGTATGTGTAGGTGATAACCTCCAGACTCGGCGCGACGACGCTGCTGGGTTGGCGCATACCCGGGTCATACCTGTAGTGCTGCACTCGGCCACCCGTAGTGGCGGTCTTGAGCCGGTCCAGGCCATCGAAACTCTGCTCGCCGAGTGTCTTCTCGCCGACCTTGATGCTGACCGGCAAGTCTTCGCAGCTATGTTGGGCATAGGTGCGGTGGACCACATGATTCGATGGCAGTGTGTGCTGCAGCAGCCGGTCGAAGGCGTCGTATGCATAGCGATTGATCCGGCTCACCAAACCGAAGCTGACGGTTTCCTTGCTGGTGCGCCCCAGCCCATCATATTCATTGACCTGCAGGCTGACGGCCTTG
Organism: Pseudomonas sp. JE3303; assembly: GCF_056312565.1. Classification (NCBI taxonomy): domain Bacteria; kingdom Pseudomonadati; phylum Pseudomonadota; class Gammaproteobacteria; order Pseudomonadales; family Pseudomonadaceae; genus Pseudomonas; species Pseudomonas sp. JE3303. The sequence continues at coordinate 1,703 of NZ_JBWGIF010000008.1, read as the reverse complement.
TTTTCCCGGTCGAAGCGTTCGATGCGTACAGGTTTGTCGAACAGGTCGAGCCAGGTTTCGGTCACTCCCGAGACCAACGGCGCAGCGCTATCGTCACCTTCCTGCGCGGGTGCCTGCTGCCAGCTGCGCTGGATGGGGCCGCGGTGACTGGCATTGCCGATCGGGTCCGATACCTCGTATGTGCTCACACCGTCAGGACTCACAGTGCAGGCGCACTGCCCCCAGTCGTCGTACTCGAAGCGGCTGGTCAATTCGAGCAGATCATCGTCAAGCCAGTCGTACTCGGTTTCCTCGACCAGGTTTCCCAACGCATCGTAGCGAGCCTTGTAGATCGAGCGCAGCGTACCGGCCAGAGTTGGGGTGGCAGTATCGACGTCCACGCGATCTTCGTGGATGACCCGATTAAGGCCGTCGAATCGGCTGACTGTCATGACGCTCTTGACGTCGAACCTGCGCTGCTCGGCCTGATCATTGTCACCCGCGCAGAGGTCGTATTCGTAGCGACGAGCGGCCATATACTCGGTACCCGGCGCCACGATCTCGCTGACCACCCGCCGCAGCACGTCGTATTCGTAGCGGATCACGACATCGTTCTCGTCTCGGTTGAGCAGGGGCTCGCCCGTGAGCAGCGAATGCTCCAGCTCCAGGGTTTTTACTTCGCCGTCGAAACCCGTGAGGACTTCAGTCGTGGTCAGTACGTTCTCTGCGGCATGGGTGCCCTGCCCCTTGCCGTAGTCATAGCAGATCTGGGTGAGATGACCGTTGAGCGTGACGCAGCGGCTGGCCACACGTCCATGGCTGAATGGAATGTCCGGGGCATTGGTGTAGTGATATTCAGTGAGTTGCAAGGGTTGTCCGGCCTGGCTTTGGCCCGGCTGACCGGTACTGCTGATGTCGAGCAGGGTCTCGGATTCAACTGCAGGCCAGTCATACACGCCGCTGCCGCTCAGCGCAGGCAGGCTGACGTAGCGATAGCGCTGGACGAGGACAGGCGCGGCGCCCTTGCCCGCCGGCGATGGCGTGACGGTCTTGTCCTTGAGGTGGCGGACAAAGCCTTCCGGGTCGGGCGGGCAGCCGTCGGCACCGCTGGCCGGGTACCAGGTGCTGGTTTCGACCACACCGTTGGCCTGGGTCTGGGTCAGCAGGTTGCCGTGGGTGTCGTAGGTGCTGGCAACGGTTTCGACCCGGCTCTGGGTAGCATCGTCGAGCAATGCCCAGCGGGTGGTGACCGTGGCGGGCAGTTGGCAGTAGCTGACCTGCTGCTCGAAGGGCACGGCCGGGGTGAGGTGATAGCCGGTGGTGATGGTCTGGACGTTATTGCCCTGGGTGGTCTTTTCCTCGGTCAGCAGGTGGAACTGGTTGAAGCTTCGCTCGATGCGGCGCACCTCACGTTCCTTGTCCGTACCGTCGATGCGTTCGGTGACCCACAGGCTTTCCACCGAGCCGTAGCGATAGTCGCCAATGTACTTGTACAGGTTGTCCAGGCCGTCATCGTCCCACTGGATCGGCAACGTATTGCCCAGGAAGTTTCTGGCATCCGGGTAGGTGTAGCGTACGTCCATGACGGGCTGGCCAAGGCCTGGGTAGGTCAGGTGCCGGGTCACCCGCGGCAGCGCGGCACGGCCGCTGGCCGTCGGGAACACGTGGCCGCCGTCGTTGTAGTGCAGGTGCTCGCTGGCGCCCGTGGGGGTCTGCACCTGTTC